>CAIXEV010000203.1 GCA_903918555.1 uncultured bacterium
ACTCCGCCGACTGCGACGCCAACGGCGAGCTCGACAGCTGCCAGATCGCGGCCGGCACCGTTCCCGACACGAACGGCAACGGGATCCCCGACACCTGCGAGTCGCTCGTCGATTCGTGCCCCACCGACACCGACAACAACGGCGAGACGAGCGCTTCCGACCTCGCGGGCCTGCTCGCGGCGTGGGGAGGCAAGGATCCCAACTACGACTTCGACAACGACGGCTTCATCGCCGCGTCCGACCTCGCCGCCATGCTCGCGGCATGGGGTCCCTGCTTCTCAAAGTAGCGAAGCGCACAGGCCTGTCGCATCGCGCATGACCTACTCGATCGAACGCGGCCGATGGGTCAGTTGCATGGTCCCCACGCGTTGAGCAACCTGAGGAGATCCGCCGCGTCGACATCGCCGTCGTCGTCGAGGTCCGCGAGCGGCGAGGCCGTGCCCCAGCCGGAAAGGACGATCGCGAGGTCGGCCGGGCCGACATTGCCGTCGAGGTTGAGATCCGCCGTGCATGGCGCGCACTCGTCGGGAACGCCGTCGTTGTTCGCGTCGGCCGAGGTGCCGTTCGCGATGTCGCAGTCGTCGGGGATGTTGTTGCCGTTGCAGTCGGCGGTCGACACCGCGACCGCGCGGACGCACCAGTTCCCGATGAATGCGCCGCCGAGGTCGTCGATCTGCAGGAACTCGTCGGCGTCCTCCGACAGATCGTTCGGATCGATCGCGCTGAACCGGCCGACGAGCCAGCTCTTGCCGTTCGGCGGCGTCGAATCCTTCGGCGCAGGAAACTCCAAGCCCGCCTTGAAGCCGTTGATGATCGCTCCGACAAAGAAGCTTGCACCAGGGGCGAGGTCGATGTCGGGAATGTCGATGCGCGTGTAGACGAACGCCTCGCCCGGGCTGACGGCACCGGTCGGGATCGATGCAAGCGCCTGCGCGTCGTCGGGATTGCCGTCGCCGTTCGGATCGCTCCAGAGATGGATGATGTGCGGCGTTCCCTCGGGGACCATGCCGAACATCACATCGATGGCGATGATGCGGTCCTTGCCTTCCTCGACCGTGAAGTTGTTGAGCCACGCCATGTTCGGCGCGTCCGACGACACCGAGAACTCCGGCCGCGCATCGTCGTAGGCGTAGAGCTGCGGCTTCTCGCCATTCAGCTGGCACTCGTCGGGAATGCCGTCGGACTGGCAGTCCTGGCTCGTGCCGTTCGCGATCTCGACGCCATCGGGCACCGAGTTGCCGTTGCAGTCCTCGCAGCTGTCGGGCACGCCGTTCGAGTCGGTGTCAACCTCGGTTCCCTGAGCGATCTCGCACGCATCGGGAATGCCGTTCGGCTGGCAGTCGCTCGCGGTGCCGGCCGCGAGGTCGCAGTCGTCGGGAAGGCCGTTCGCGTTGCAGTCGTTGCTTGCGAGTTCGCAGCCATCGGGGATCGAGTTGCCGTTGCAATCGGCAACGGTGCCGCTTTCGATGTCGCAGAGGTCGGGAGTTCCGTTCGCGTTGCAATCGCCGTCACGCGAGCTGCGGGCGCGGACCAGCCAGTTGCCACGGATGCCGTAGCTGTCGATGAGTCCGAAGATTCCCGCTGCGTCAAGATCGTCGGGGTCGGCGTCCGCAAGCGTCGTCGCAGCCGAAATCCAGCTGCGCAGCGCGGATGGGTTCTGGAAGTCGCGCGGCGCGGGGAACGGCGTGTTGAAGGTCTGCGCGCCGACGAAGAACCAGGTTCCCGTCTCGCCCAGCACGAAGTCGGGCACATCGACGGTGGTGAACTGGCTCGTGCCAGGCGCGGCCGCCTTGACCGTCACGCTGATGCGACGAACGGCGTCGGTCGGGTCGCCGTCGTTGTTCGGGTCGGTCCACACATGCACGGTGACGGGATCGCCTTCCGGGATTCCATCTCCGAACGCCAGCTCGACCGAGCGCAGGATCTCGCCGCCAGTCTCGACTTGGAACGCGTTCAGCCAGATGAAGTTGCCGAGCGCGTTGTTGCCGACGCTGTCCTCCGCAACGCCGTCATCGACCACCGAGAGGACGGTCGCACCCACGCCGAGCTGGCACTCGTCCGGCAGTCCGTCCTTCTGGCAATCGTCGCTCGTGCCGTTGGCGATATCGACGCTGTCGGGGACATCGTTCTCGTTGCAGTCCTCGCACTCGTCGGGCACGCCGTTTCCATCGGTGTCGGCGCTCGTGCCGTTGGCGATGTCGGCGGTGTCGGCGATGCCGTTGCCGTTGCAATCGCTGACAAACTCGAATGCACCCATGTCGACGACAGGAGCGGGCCCCGCGCCGGTGTCGGCGACGCCGGGCTCGTCGGAGCGCCGGACATTTCCAAGCACATCGACCGGCAGCGGTTCCGCCGTGTTGCCATCCGAGTCGAGATCGAAGGTGTCGGCCGGCAGAAGCGCGACGCTGCCCGCATCGATCGTGGGCGAGTTCGCTGCGACGCGCCAGTTGCCTGCCTGCGGGTTCACGAAGCGCGGATCAGCGCTGGTGTTTCCAGCGCCAGGCGCGGAGACGGGCAGGCACGAGTAGGAAGCGTTGAAGTTTCCAACGATCGAGTTCTGCCTGATGATCGAGTTCTCGATCGTGCTGGTTCCGTTCGTACGGAGTCCCACTGCGCCGATGATCTGGCTGTCGTTGGCGGCGATCGTCGAGTTGCGCACCACGATCGGCCCTTGGATCGCGAGGATTCCCGCCGCGTCGTTCCCGGCGATGAGCGAATCGACGACCGTCACCGACCCCGCGAACGAGTAGATCACCGCGAATGCAGCGGTGTTGCCGCTGAATCGGCAGCCGACGACGACGAACGAACCGTCCACCGTTTCGATCGCGGCGCCTCCCGCGCCGCATTCGTTGCCGATGAACTCGCAGGCGATGAAGCGCGGCGTACCCATCTCGCCGTACCACGCACCGCCGCTGTTCGCCGAGAAGTTGTCGATGAATCGGCAGTTGCGATAGGTCGAGCTGCCGTCCAGCACGGCGCCGCCGTTTTCCTGCTCGGTGAATCCATCGCGAATGGTGAACCCGTCGACGACCGCGGTGTCGTTGGTCGTGCCGCCGTTGATGATCGCGTTCGTTCCCTGACCCGTGAGGATCGTCTCGTTGAGCGCGATGTTGCGCTGCGCGAGCTGGGTCTCGTTGCCCTCGAACCCGCCGTAGAGCGCGAGGTTGTTTTTCAGCACGAAGCGAGTCGTGCCGGGGAAGTAGGTTCCCTCCGCAACCCAGATCTTCTTGATGCTCTGGTTCGAGCTCGCGGCCGTGAGCGCCGTCCTGAGGTTGTTGTAGGCGGTCGCCCAGCTGGTGCCGTTGCCGCCCACGGGCGCGTTCGCGCGCACGAACCGGGTGTCGGCTCCCTGCGCAACGCAGTCCTGCGAGCACAGGGCGAGGATTGCCTGGAGCATCACGATGAAGAAGGCGGAACGGGTCTGAAGGCTCGTTTGAAGGGGCATGGGTGTCTCGTGCTGCAAAACTCGACGGAGTGGCCGAACCCACCGTCAACACGGCGTCGGCCCCGTTGGGTATCGCAGTCGCACGAGCGGCGGACGCACGACGCGGAACATTCACCACGATTCTTTGAAAGAAATAGCCCCGTTTGGGGCGACCGCGAAGATCACGGCCACCACGGGCGCATCGTCTTCACGATCGGACGCTCGCTTATGCGGACGGCGTCGGCGAGCGCGTCGGTGGATTCCGCCATCGCCGCGAGCACCTCGCAGGTCGCGAGGCCGCGGTCATCGGCTTCGGCGATGCGGCTGTAGAGGTACGCCCCGAGCGGCTCGCCGAAGATCGCGATCCGCCACTGATCGGGCGATTCGAGGCGCTCGCCGACCACCGTGTTCGCGCGCCAGAGATGCGTGCTGCGCACCGCGGCGTCGCGCGTGCCGTCGGACGCCGCGAGCGCGGCGCGCAACGCCGTCTCAAGCACAGGATCGACGCCCGCGCGCTCGATCACGCCCTGCACCCGCGTGATCGCGGCCGCGCGCGGGCGCTCGAGCGCAGGCCGCTCGAGGCGGCGCCAGCAGCGCTCGTACGCGCGCGCGACATCCGGGCCGAGCACGGCGCCGATCTCTTCGACGATCTTGAAGCGAAGCTCGACCGCCTGCGGCGCGGCGACCTTCGGCTGCCACGGCGGAAGACCGAACTCGCGCCCGCGCTCGCGCGAGGTGAGCAGCTTCAGGAAGTCGCCGACATTGTCGAGCATCGCCTCGCGGGTCGCCTTCGCGGCCTCGATCAGCTCGTCGCCGTGCGACGCGACCAGCGCCACGGCTGCGTCGCGCTCGCCGTCGGCTGCGTCCATGAGCCGCGCGACCGCGAACGGATTCGAGTAGCACTCGACGGTGACGCCCGCGAAGCCCTCGAGTTCGCGGCGCCCGGCACGCTGGCCGAGGCCGCGCGAGCCGATCAGCGCGAGGAGCTCGAGTTCGACGGTCGCCTCCGCGACGACCGGATGGCGCTCGTCGACGCCTGCGATCTGCACCGCAGTCTCGATGACGCGCGCGTTGGCCGCGCGGTTGCGCGCGAGCATCGCGGATGTGCCCGCACGCAGCTCGGACATCGCCTCCTGCACGATCGCGCGCATCAACTCGGCGTCTGCGGGCGCCGCGCCGCGATCCGCGCCCTTGAGCGCCACATCGATGCGCGCCGCCTCCGCCTGCACCACCTCGAGCAGGCGCTGCGTCTCCTGCTCGACGACCGCGTCGAACTCCGCCTTGCGCTCGCCCTCGAGCACGAGCCCCGCGCTCAGCGAGCGCAGCACGCGCGGCGACAACGCCGTGCCGTAGAAGGCGACGCGCTCGAGGCCGCCGACGGCGCCTGCGATCGCCTCGGGCGCATCGGCGGGATTCGGGTCGGCCGGCTGCGGCGGATCCTGCGCGAAGATCGCGCGCACGGCCTCGTCCTCGCCGACCTGCCCGAGGTCGACGCGCACGGCCTGCCAGAAGAGCCGTCGACCGAGGCGCTCGTCGAGCTTCTTGCCCGCGCTCTCGATGATCGCGCCGGGCATCTTCGAGAGCTCCTCGTACGCGGCCTTTCGCTGCGCGGGATCCTCGGACCGGAGGAGCGACCGCTTCGTGCGCTGAAGCTCGAGTCCGCGGGCGACATCGTCGCGGAACGCATCGATGCGCGACGGTTCGTCGGGGTACGCCTCGGCGATCACGCGCTCGGCGAGCCGCGCATACATCTCCATCGTGCGCGTCGTCGACATGCCTTCGTGGAGATCCGCCTCGAGCCGCTCGATGAACTCGGCGCGCACGGCTTCATCCGCGATGGCGCGCGCGAACGCGTCGCCGACATCGAGCAGCTTCATGCGCAGCGACTCGGTCGTCTCGGCGCGAGCAGCGCGCAGCGCCTCGAGCCGCCGGTCGAGCGAACGCTGCGCGCGGTCGACGGGGCGGCCCTTGCCGTCGGGCGAGTTCGCGCGCGCCTGCTGCAGCGTTGCGTCGAGCGGCCCGAACTCCTCGGTCCAGTCGAGATACGCCCGGGCGCGGTCGTTCGACAGCCTGCGGGCTTCGCGCGCGATCTCGCCGTAGGCCATGGTCGCCGCCTCGAGGACGGCGTCGTCGCCCGCGTGGACGCCGATGCGCGCGAGCTCCTCGAGCGGACCGGGGAGCGGCCGCTCGGGTTCCGCCCACACAGCGACCGCGCGCTCGCACTCGATGCGCGCCGTGAGGAGCGCCATGAAGCGGTCGGCGCTCGCGGGCAGCTCGGAGTCGATGCGCGCGAGCAGCTCGCGCTCGGCGGCGAGGAGGTCGTTCTCGATTCCACGCTGCCGCCCCCGGCGCGTGCGCGCCTCGTTCGGCGCGAAGGGCGCGGGCGTCTGTCCGGCGAGGTTGAGTTCGTCGACGAACGGCGCCCAGCGCTCGCGCACGATCCGCTCGACCTCGCGGTCGTAGTCGGCGTACGCGGCGTCGATCGGCTTCCACCAGAGCGGATCGAACTCGGGCACCCACTGCGCGGTGTCGCGGATCATCGCGAAGCGCGTCGGCATCGCGATCCGGTCGAACTCGCTCGTGTCCTGCGAGCAGCCGCCGACGAAGAGCGCCGCGAGCGCGACCAGCGCCGCGACGACGGCGCGCATGCAGGCATCGATGCTGGCGAGGTTCGCGCGCACCCGCAGAGCGTAGCGGCAGCGCGCGCGATCTCCAAGCATCTCACACCACGATGTTCACCATGCGGCCCGGCACGACGACGACCTTCTTCACCGCGCGGCCCGCGATCGCGGCGACGACATCGGCGTGCGCGAGTGCGAGCGCCTCGATCGAGGCTGCATCGGCCTTCGCAGGCACCATGAGGCGCGCCTTGATCTTGCCCTGGATCTGGACGGGCATCTCGACCTCGTCGTCGACGAGTTTCGTTGGGTCGACCGCGGGCCAGGGCTCGTTCGCGAGGCTCACGCGCATGCCTTCATGCGTGGTGCCCGAGATGCCGAGCTTTGCGCCGATTTCGTCGGCGATGTGCGGCGCGAACGGCCACAGGATCGTCGCGAAGCGCGCGAGCTGGTCGCGCGTCAGGCCGCCCTGCGCCGGGTCGGTGAGCGACTGCGGGCGCGTGGCGGCGTTGACGAACTCGATCATCGCTGCGATCGCCGTGTTGAACGACAGCTTCTCGATGTCGTCGGCGACCTTGTGGATCGTGCGGTGAAGCAGCTTCTCGATCTTCGCGTCGGCGTTCGCGGCGAGCAGGAGCTCGCCGGTCTTCTCGTCGACCGCGAGGCGCCACGCGCGCTGCAGGAAGCGGAACACGCCGATGATGTCGCGCGTGTTCCACGGCTTCGACGCCTCGAGCGGGCCCATGTACATCTCGTAGAGGCGGAAGGTGTCGGCGCCGTAGTCGGCGATCACATCATCGGGGTTGATGACATTCTTCAACGACTTCGACATCTTGGCGACGATCTGCGCGACCTTCTGTCCGGTCGCCGTCTCGACGAACTCGCCCTCGGAAACCTCCGTCACCTGGTCGGTCGGCACGAGCGACTTGTCGGCGCGCTGGAACGCGTAGCTCGTGATCATTCCCTGGTGGAAGAGCTTGCCGAACGGCTCGGGCGTCGAGACATGGCCGAGGTCGAAGAGCATCTTGTGCCAGAAGCGCGCGTAGAGGCAGTGGAGCACCGCGTGCTCGCTGCCGCCGACATAGAGGTCGACGCCGCCGGTGTGGCAGGTCGCGGGGTCGTAGGCGGTTGGCGCGCCGGCCGACGACGACGACTTCTTGCGCGACAGCATCCAGTAGCGCTCGGCCTCGGGCGAGACGAAGTGCGAGCCGTCCTTCGGTGACGCGTAGCGCAGGTAGTACCAGCAGCTGCCGGCCCAGCCGGGCATCGTGTTCGTCTCGCGGACGACTGCTGTGTTCGGCGCGAGGAGCGCCGGGTCGACGCCCGCGGCGCCCGCGGTCGTGTGCGTCCACTCGCGCGCCTTCGCGAGCGGCGGCTGCGGCGTGTCGCTTTCGATCGGCGAGTAGTCGGCGAGCGGCGGCAGCACGAGCGGCAGCTGCGACGGCGAGACGGGGTAGTGGTTGCCGTCCGCGTCGTAGACGATCGGGAACGGCTCGCCCCAGTAGCGCTGGCGGCTGAAGAGCCAGTCGCGCAGGCGGTAGTTCACGCGGCGCGCGCCGAGGCCCTGCTTCTCGAGCCACGCGATGATCGCCCTCTTCGCGTCGGCGGTCGCGAGGCCGTCGATCGAGATCGTGTTTGGATTCGCGCTGTTCAACGCGCGGCCTTCGCCTGCGGTCGCGGCTTCGCCCGTGAACGGCGTGCCGTCGATCTCGACGACCTGCGCGATCGCGAGGTTGAACGCCTTCGCGAACTCGAAGTCGCGCTCGTCGTGCGCGGGCACGGCCATGATCGCGCCGGTGCCGTAGCCCATCAGCACATAGTCCGCGGTCCAGACGGGGATGCGCGCGCCGGTCGCGGGGTTGATCGCGAAGAGGCCGGTCGCGCAGCCGGTCTTCTCCTTCGAGGCCTGGCGGTCGATGTCGGAGCGGTTCTTCGCCCACGCGACATAGTCGGCGAGCTTGGTGTTCGACGGGTCGTGTGCGATCGCCTGCGCGACGAGCGCGTGCTCGGGCGCGACGACCATGTAGGTCGCGCCGAAGATCGTGTCGGGACGCGTGGTGAAGACGGCGAGCGCGTCGGCGGCGCCGCCGTCGATCGCGAAGCGGATCTCCGCGCCTTCGCTGCGGCCGATCCACTCGGTCTGCAGCGTGCGCGTCATGTCGGGCCAGTCGACGAACGCGAGGTCCTCGAGCAGGCGGTCGGCGTAGGCCGTGATGCGGAACATCCACTGCTTGAGCGGCATGCGCAGCACGGGGAAACCGCCGCGTTCGCTGCGGCCGTCGATCACTTCCTCGTTCGCAAGCACGGTGCCGAGCTTCGGGCACCAGTTGACGGTCTGCGTGCCGAGGTACGCGAGACGGTGCGTGTCGAGATGCGCCTGCTGCTCGCGCTTCGAGCACGCGGACCATCTCTTCATGGTTGGCTCGGTCGCGCCGCCTTCGACGGCGATCGCCGCGTTCTCGCGCGCAAGCTTCGCCTCGAGTTCGGCGATCGGGCGCGCCTTCTTCACCGACGGATCGAACCACGACGAGTACGCCTGCAGCCAGATCCACTGCGTCCACTTGTAGTAGCCGGGATCGATGGTGGCGAACTCGCGCGACCAGTCGTACATGAAGCCGAAGCGACGCAGCTGGCGGCGGAAATTGTCGATCGCCTTCTTGG
>CAIXEV010000204.1 GCA_903918555.1 uncultured bacterium
CCTTGATGGTGACCTTGTCGCCCTTGGCGAACTCCATCTTGACCTGCGGCGCCTCCTCGGGCTTGCGCGAGTCGAAGAGCATCTTCTCGACCTCGTGCGCCGCCATCGGCGTCGGGCGCCCGGCGGTGCCGACGAAATCGCCGACGCCGTCGGTTTCCTTGATCAGGAAGAACACATCCTGCGGAATGCGGCCATCGGGCTCGAGGCGCATCTCGACGAAGACATAGCCCGGGTAGAGCATCGTCTCCGTCACCTTCTGCTTGCCGCCCTTGAGGGTCTTGGTCTTCTCGGTCGGCACCATGATGCGGCCGACGAAGCCTTCCATGCCTTCGATCTGCACCTTGCGGAGCAGCGTCTGGCGCACGGAGCGCTCCTTGTTGCTCGCAACACGGAGCACGAACCAATCCATGCCCTCGCGGAACATCGGGAGATCGGTCGCAGGGTCGAAGGTCTCGGTCTGCTCGAGCTTCGACTTCTCACCGGCCTTGCCCTTGCGGTTGTCGGCGAGCGCCTGCGTCGAGACGCCCTGCACCTCGTGCGGCCGCTCGACGGCGCGACGCGCATCGACGCCACGCTTGAGGGCCTTGGGGGGGGCGTCATTGGCGCCGCGCGTCTCGGAGTTGTTGTCGCTCTCGCTCATTCCTGACATCTCCCGCAGGCGGGCGCCTGCCGTTTCTCTGCAACGCGGCGCGGACGCCGCGTGGTCGTCCGCTCAGCTCTCGAGCACCTTGATCAGCTGGAAGAACCACACGAAGAAGAGTTCGAGTCCCCAGCAGAACAGGGCGAGGATGACCGCCGTGACGATGACGGCGGTCGCGGAACCGACGACCTCGCGGCGCGTCGACCAGTTGACCTTCTTCATCTCGCCTTCGGTGGCGATGAGGAAGTCGACCGAACCCGGCTTCACGAACGCGAGGTAGTAGGTGACGAAGGTGATCGCGCCGCCGACAAGGATCGCGCCAGAGGCGGCCGTGTACAGCGGGTTGGTCTCCCCCATCGGGATCAGCTTCAGGTAATCCCAGAGCCACACGAGACCGAGCAGGCTGACGAGCGAGACACCGATGACGGTGCCCATGCGCGTGTAGTAGCCCTGCCCGGGCTTGTAGACACTGAGACCGCGCGACGGTTCAACCGCCTGAACGCTCGATGCTGTCGGTGATGACTGCTCAGCCATAGGTCTGCTCCCGTCGGGTCTCATCCCGTCGAGGCGCCCCGCTCCGTCGCGTTGCCGCGAAGGGCGGAGAGGAACGCACACTCTTGCAACACGCCGAGAGGGGATCGAACCCACGACCTGCGGATTTGGAATCCGCTGCTCTACCAGCTGAGCTATCGGCGTAACACTCTTACGAACAGGTGACGGCGCCGGTCACGCAGCCACGCTCGGACCATAGTCCGGGCGCGCCTGCAGACCACGCATCACTTGCGCTTGATCTTGTGGAGCGTGTGCTTGCGAAGCTTCGGGCAGTACTTCATGTAGCCCTCCTTCACGCGCTCGATGATGCCACCCTTGACGCGGATGTTCGTGCGGTAGTTCATGTCACCGGTCTCGGTGCACACGAGCCAGACCCATTCGCGATCCATGGACTTCTTTGCCATTGCTTGCTCGCTTTCTCAGCGTTCACATTGAGTCGAGAGGCGCGCTGCGGGGCGAACAACCCGCCCCGCAGCGGCCTCGACACTTGCTCTTCACAGTTCCGGCCAGTACTTGGCCAGAACGGTACGACTCAGTTCCGGCGAGTACTTCGCCGGAACGGTAAGACTCAGTTCCGGCGAGTACTTCGCCAGAACGGTAAAACCTCGACACAGTTCCGGCGAGTACTTCGCCGGAACGGTAAAACCTCGACTCAGACCACGATCTCGGTGACGACGCCCGAACCGACGGTGCGGCCGCCTTCACGGACTGCGAAGCGGACGCCCGCTTCCATCGCGACGCCCTTGCCCTCAAGGTCGACGATCATGAGGATGTTGTCGCCCGGCATGCACATCTCTGCGCCGACGAGTTCCTCGATCTTGCCCGTGATGTCGGTCGTGCGGAAGTAGAACTGCGGCTTGTAG
>CAIXEV010000205.1 GCA_903918555.1 uncultured bacterium
TAATCCGGGCTCCGTCCCCGTCACTGGGGCGGTCCCCGTCACTGGGGCGTCAGGGGAATTGAAGCGAAATCGACGGCCGCTGAAAGTCAGCGCATCGGGTCGATTGACGTGGCCATGTCCGAGATCTCGGACGCCTTTGCGCCTTGCGACCTCGCAACGTCTTTCCAGCGCGCGACGGCATCGCGCACTTCCTCGATGATCTCCTCTGCCCGCACGGTGGTCAGTCGGTAGTACTCCGCCGTGTTCAGGGCCGAATCCGTGCTCGGCCTCGGATCGCTTTCATCAATGCAGAGCACGTGCTCTTTCTTCGCCGTGCTCGGATTGATGTCGAAGGCTGGTGACAGCTCCCACCCATCGGCGGCTCGCAAGAAGCCATGGTTCCTCAGATGGTCATCGCGATTCCCGACAAGGACGCCGAACACGACACGCCGGAACAGTTGCTCGAGCTGCTCGTCGATACGCGAGAGGGAGCCCTGCCGGGAGATGAGATCGCAAATGTCGATATAGCTGTACCCCTCGCTCTCGGCGCCGCCGAGGAGGTTCATCGCCGAGGCGTAGCAACGTCTCGACGTCGCCGTTCGATCAAAGCGCTTTACCGCGAAGGTGTGCCCCCGGCGGGACAGCGAAACGGCACGGGCGTCAGGCATGACGACGCCGGCGCCACAGGCCAGCTGCCGGATGATGAGCTCCCAGAGGCCGACGTCGTAGGTGTCCTGCGTGGACGGGAACTTGGCGATCCAAAGGGAGCCGTCGAGGTCGCGAAAGGTCGCCTTCGGCCGTGCACCGCCAAGCGGCGAGCCCGGGGCAATCAGCTGGCTCAGCCAGCGGGCTTCGTCTCCCGTGAGGTCCTCCCACCCCTCTTCCACTCGCCCGGCAAGTCCTTCGAGGGTGCGTAGCTCGGTCACCGGAGGGGCGGACAGGCTGCGACCATCCAAGCAGGTGGTCGCGCCCCTCTCCCGCAGGCGGATGGCGCCCATTCGGCCCTCGTCGCTCACGCCCACGAGGTAGTCCCACGCGGTGAGGGTGCGCGGTCGCCGGCCCTCGTCCTTGGCTTCCATCGCCTCCCGCTGCCTCATCAGCAGCGCACCCCAGCGATCGGGAGAGCAGTCCTGGAAAGCCGCGGTGAGGTTTTCGGCGCCGGCGGCGGCGTAGTGCCTTCCGGGGGTGAGCAACAACTCGGTGTCCAGAGCGAAGGAGCGAACGGGCTTGGTTCGCGCGAGCCAACCAGGGTCGTACTCGAAAACGATGGCGTGGCCCTTTGGGCCTTGGTGCCGAGACAGCGTGCCGACGCGCACCTCGCCGCCAAGGAGGTCATCGTTGAGGAGAACGTCCAGGACGACGTCGCGCTCAGACATGGGGCGTCTTCCGGCGAGAGACTGGGCGCTTCAGGGCCACGTCCTGCAGCTCCCGCCCCAGGGGGTCGTCCTTGGCGATGAGGTCGATGTCGCCGGCAAGACCGAGGACGCTCAGCACCCGCAGCACGGTCGCGAAGGTGGTCGAGGGGTCGCCGCGCTCGAGCTTGGCCACCGTCGGCGTGCTGACGTCCACGCGAACGGCGAGGTCAGCCTGGGTCAGGCCGCGGCGCAGCCGGGCCGCTTTCAGGCGCCCGCCAAGCTCCCTCAGGATCGTCCTGGACCGGGGGAATGTTGGGGGTATGCGCTTCGCCATAGCAAATTAAATTACTCTCATAGCCGGTAAGCGCAACTTTATTTGCTATTCCCACCCTGCCCGCCCAGCCGTATTCCGGCTTCCCGAACGCACTTGGCCAGCAGCAAGGTGCCGGGAGATCCTGTGGACGAAGATGCGTCCGGCAGCCGCGCCGACGATCGCGCCGGCGCCAAGGGCACAGAAAACCACGCTGGATCGTTATTTCTCGGGACCTCCTCATTCTCCGAGGGGTCAATTCCTCGTGTCGTCAGGGGGTCAATTTGATGTGTCGCCCGACACGAGCCGGTGCACTCCCCCGGCCCAGAGAATGCGCATGTGCTGCGCCATCCCTGATCGCCTCTGAACCGGTCCGCAGGCGCCGCGACCGACACGCCTGCCGCCAGATACGCCGGGGACCACACGCCAGGACCGCGGATCCGGCGTTCTCGTGCCCGCCGCCGGTAAATGCGCCCCTCGCCCGGCGCCTGACGTGCGAGGCGGGA
>CAIXEV010000206.1 GCA_903918555.1 uncultured bacterium
GCCACGACTGCAGTCTGAAGGCCGTCCGCGACCTCCCGCACCCGCCGCTCAGGCTGCGCTGCGCTCCACCTTCGGCGACGGCGCTCCATGTCCTCCGTGTCGCCGTGAGAGAACCCGGTCGGCGGACATCACCCGTTGGACTGTGTCCACGGTCATCCGCCGCCCGCGATCTCCGTCGCGAAGTCCGCGCCGAAGTCGGCGTACTTCTTCTCGCCGATCCCGACGATCGCGAGGAACTCGTCCTTCGTCTGCGGCTTGCTCGTCGCGAGGGCGCGCAGCGTGACATCGGAGAAGACGACATACGGCGGCACGCCGCGCGCGTCGGCGAGGCGCTTGCGCAGCGCGCGCAGGCGGTCGAACAGCGGGAGGTCCTCGGCGGCAAGCGGCGCAACGGCGCTCCCTCGGTTCGACGCGCGTTCGCGCGCGCGCTCGGCGGCGACGGGTGCGATCGGCTTCGTGACGCGGATCTCGCTGCGTTGGCGCAGCGCGTCGAGCCCGCGCTCGGTGACCCGCATCACGGCGAACCCGTCGCCCGCGACCTCGAGGTAGCCCTCCTGCAGGAGCTGCCGCCCGAGCGACACCCACGCCGCGCGCGGGCGGTCCTTGCCGGCGCCGTAGGTCGAGAGCTCGTTGTGGAACCAGCGTCGGATCTTCTCGGTGTCCGCGCCCGCGAGCACCTCCGACAGGTGCTGGAGCCCCACGCGGAACCCGCTCTTCTGCTCGATGCGCAGCACGCAGCTCATGAGCTTCTGCGCGTCGGTCGTGACGAGCTCGGTCTCGCGCGGCGTCAGGCAGTTGTCGCAGCCGCCGCACGCCGGCTCGCTGCGCGTCTCGCCGAAGTATCCAAGCAGCGCCGTGCGCCGGCAGCTTGCGCTCTCCGCGAACGCCACGATCTGGTCGAGCTGCGCCTTCGCCACCGCGCGCGCGTCGTCGTCGGTGATGTCGTTCAGGAAGTGGAGGTGCTTTGCCACATCGCCGCGCGAGTAGAGGAGCAGGCAGTCGCTTGCGATCCCGTCGCGGCCCGCGCGGCCGGTCTCCTGGTAGTAGCCCTCGATGTTCTTCGGCAGGTCCGCGTGCACCACGAAGCGGACATTCGGCTTGTTGATGCCCATGCCGAACGCGATCGTCGCAGCGACGACGCGCACCTCGTCGCGCAGGAACGCCTCCTGGTTGCGCGCGCGCACATCCTGCGCAAGCCCTGCGTGGTACGGACGCGCCGAGATCCCCGCGTGTTCGAGCGCGTCGGCGATCGCCTCGGCCGCCTTGCGCGACTGGCAGTACACGATGCCCGAGTCGTCGCCGCGCGAGCGGATGAACGCGAGCGTCTGCGCGCGCGCGTCGTCCTTCGCGACCACGCGGTAGGTGAGGTTCGGCCGGTCGAAGCTCGCGACGAAGACGGCCGGGTCGCGGAGCTCGAGCTGCGCCGCGATGTCGTCGCGCACGCCGGGCGTGGCGGTGGCCGTGAGCGCGAGGACGGGCGCATGCGGAAACGCACGGCGCACCGTGCGGATCTGGCGGTACTCGGGGCGGAAGTCGTGGC
>CAIXEV010000207.1 GCA_903918555.1 uncultured bacterium
CGAGGCCGAGGCGAATGCGGAGGCCGACAAGCAGCGCCGCGAGCTCGTCGACCTGCGCAACCAGGCCGAGCAGATCGTCTACGGCACCAAGAAGGCGATGTCCGATCTCGGCGACAAGGTCCCGGCCGCGACGCGCAGCGCGGTCGAGAGCGCCATCTCGAATGTCGAGGAGCGCGTGAAGGGCGATGACGCGGCGGCGATCCAGAAGTCGCTCGACGCGCTCAACCAGGCCGCGCAGGAGCTCGGCAAGATCTCGTACGAGTCGGCGAAGGCCGGCGGCCCCGCGGGCGCGGCCGGTGCGGCCGGCGACGCCCCGAAGAAGGACGATGTCATCGACGCCGAGTACGAGGTGAAGGACGGGAATTGAGCGGTCGCGGCTGCGGCCGCTCCCTCTGGTGCTAGGAAACTCATGAACGGGACCGCCGTGCACGACGCGGCGGTCCTGTTCTTTCCACGCCATCGGCGGCCGCCCACGAATCGCTAAACTCCCCTCTTCGATGCCCCACTCGCAGCCACAGCCCAAGCCCATGCAGACGGTCAAGGGCATCCCTGTGTCGCCAGGCATCGTGATCGCCCGCGCCTTCGTGCTCGGCGAGGCGGAGACCCATGTCCCGCACCGCGAGATCGAGGAACGCGAGATCGAGACCGAGCTCGCCCGACTCGACGGCGCGCTCCGCGACGCCTCGGCCGACCTCGTCCTGCTGCGCGACCGCACCGAGCAGCAGCTCGGGCGCGAGGCCGCCAAGATCTTCGGCTTCCACCTCGGCCTCGCGCAGGACCCGTCGCTCCTCGGCCCCATGCGCGAGCGCATCCGCCGCGACCGCGTGAACGCCGAGGTCGCGGTCGCAGACAGCTTCAAGAAGGTCACCGACCAGTTCAAGGCGATCGGCAACGAGGTCTTCCGCCAGAAGGCGAACGATGTGCTCGATCTCGAGCGCCGCGTGCTCGGCAAGCTGATGGGTGAGAACGAGTCGCGCCTCTCCGCGCTCACGGAGCCGGTCATCATCATCGCACACGAGCTCACGCCGTCGCAGACGGCGGGCATGGATCGCAAGAAGATCCTCGGCATCGCCACCGACCTCGGCGGCCGCACGAGCCACACCTCGATCGTGGCGCGCGCGATCGAGATCCCCTGCGTCGTCGGCTGCCAGCGCGTGATGCAGCGCGCCGAGGACGGCGACCTCGTGATCGTCGACGGCGACACCGGCGTGGTGGTCGTGCGGCCCGACGAGCGCACGCTCGAGGAGTACCGAAGCCAGCAGGACCGCTTCTCGAACTACCGCGCGATCCTCCGCGAGACCGCGCGCCTCGAGACCGTCACCAAGGACGGCACGCGCATCAAGCTGCTCGGCAACATCGAGTTCCCGCACGAGGTCGAGAATGTGCTCGCCAACGGAGGCGACGGCGTCGGGCTCTACCGCACCGAGTTCCTCTACCTCACCAACGACCACGAGCCGAGCGAGGACGAGCAGTACCAGGCGTACCGCCATACGCTCGAGCTTCTCGCGGGGCGCCCGTGCACCATCCGCACGCTCGACCTCGGCGCCGACAAGTACACCCAGCAGCGCGCGCACGAGCCCGAGCGCAACCCGTTCCTCGGCCTTCGCTCGATCCGCTACTGCCTCGCGCACCGCGAGATGTTCAAGACGCAGCTCCGCGCGATCCTGCGGGCGAGCGCCCATGGGCCGCTCAAGGTGATGTTCCCGCTCGTGTCGACCCTGATGGAGCTTCGCCAGGCGAAGATGATCATGAACGATGTCTGCGAGGAGCTCGAGGAGGAAGGCATCGCCTTCGACCGCGGCATCCAGACCGGCATCATGATCGAGGTCCCGAGCGCGGCGCTGCTGTCGCGCGCGTTCGCGCAGGAGTGCTCGTTCTTCTCGATCGGCACCAACGACCTGATCCAGTACACGCTCGCGGTCGACCGCGGCAACGAGCGGGTGGCGAATCTGTACACGGGGGCCTCTCCCGCCGTTCTTTATCTGGTCAAGCAGGTCGTGCGCTCGGCCCGCCGCGCGGGCATCGATGTGTCGCTTTGCGGCGAAATCGCGGGCGAAGCGATCTACACCATGTTGCTGATCGGCCTCGGGTTGCGTACACTCTCGCTTGTTCCGAGCCAGATTCCGCTCATCAAGCGCGTGATCCGGTCCGTCGACATCCCCCACTGCGAAGAGCTGGCCCGACGGGTCGGCTCCTTCGATTCCGACCGGCAGGTGCTCACAACCCTCCGTGACGAACTAAGAAAGGTCGACCCCGACTCATTTGGGGGCTGGATCGCCGAGTAAGGCGCCCAGACCCTCCCCACACGGGCCGGATCGACCGCAACAACCGAGTTTTTCAGCCCCGAACCTGAGGCCGTTCGCGTTGGCGCCCCGCGCCACCCTGAACAGGATGAACAGACCTTTGGTCAGGCTGGGCGATCCCCGGAGACCGCGCGACTGCGCGACCGAGGATCGGAAGGAACATCGCGTGCGCCGCTGCGCGCCGCCTCGAACGATCCGCCTCAGGCACCGATCCGTCGGTCGCGAGGTCCGGCGAGGCCCATGCAGCGAGCACGCGACGCGAGCGCGCGGATTCCGCGCAGGCCACGCGATGCGTGCGCCCCTGCCACGACGATGTCGCCGGCGGGCTTGCTCCGAGGGTCTGCGCCCGTCGCGCATCGACCTCCCCAGTCAGGCCAGGCTCCATCAGAGCGGTGCGCTCCGGGCGACGCCATGCGTTGCCCTTCCAGGAGCTCGCCGCGCACACGGCCTCGCACCCTGGCATCTCGCCAGAGAAGCGAACGAGTCATGCAGATCGACAGCACGCAGAACGACAGCAACCAGAACCACAACATGCAGCACGAGGATGGAGACCCCCGGGATGGAGACCCCCG
>CAIXEV010000208.1 GCA_903918555.1 uncultured bacterium
GCAGATACATTGCCTGAGAGACTCATCATGATCTACTCCAGCATTAGGGACGGACTCCTCAAGCTCGCCCTCCTCATCGGGCTCATCGGGGGCTCGGTTGCGGCCACCAAGACGCTCGGTTGCTACGAGTATCTGAGGGAACACAATCTCGTCATCTACCTCGTGCTTGTGCTCCTCGCGATTCACTTTGCGCTGTATCGCTCGACGATCTCAGTCCTCGCATCGTGGCTCCACGGACGGGTCACGCTGCAGTCGCCGATCACCTTCGCCGATGCGCGGGCGCTGCGGCGCCTCTTTCAACTTGATCTCTCGTTCACCTGGATCTGCATGGACGCGGTTCGCCACCTTCCCGTCGAGGAGCGCCGGGAGGCGCTCATGGCGGCCCTCGAGACGGTTGGGCCCGAGCGCAAGGTGATGCTGTTCTAGGTTCTGTCGGATGGACCCACGGGACGAAGGACTCGCACCGGAGCACCATCGGTTTTTCAGTACGCTACGCCGTCGGATCCGCTTCACTGATCCGGACGAGGCGGAGCGCGGGATCAGCGAGCGGCTCGAGCGCTTCCACACCCTGCACCGCTGGCGCACGACGCTTGGCAACCTGAGCCCGATTCAGCAGAAATTGGCTTGGCAATCGGGGTAGCGGAGGACATAATCAATCTGTCATCGGAATGGCGGCTGGCCCAGGACATCGAATGCTGAAGTGGCTGAAACAGATCGTGTCGGGCGAGGAAAGCGGGCGCACGACGTCTGCGCCATCGGTTTCCGTCGGCCTGCTCCGCGGGCTCGAAGCGATGCTCGACGGTCTTGAGAAGGAGGGTGATGGGGCTGTCCGAAAGGGCCTCGCGGTCGACCTCGCTTCCTACACCATCCGCGGCGAGCCGAACAGCGTTCTGGCGGAAGTCGCTGGCGCTCCCGCCATCGCAAATCACTTCGGGCTCCAATGGGCCAGAGCCGAGCGGGCCGCGGCCGCGGCACCATTCTGGGCGCACATCGCCGAGGCTCCGCCCGAAATGCTTGTGCGCTGGGGCACGGCTCTCGCGTGCATGATGCGATCGAGCGGCCATCATTGGCATCTGGAGATCGAGGGTGATCGGCGCTGGCTCGAGGCAATCCTGGTGCACTCGACCGGGAGCGGTCTCTGCACATTCCCGCGCGAGACCCGCCGACCACCGCGCGGCCTGACCACGGCAACCATTGAGGCGGCTCTGGTTGCCGACGGTGCATCGCCGACCGCATGGGTGCGATCGCTCTTCGCAGCGCCAGCCAATCCGAGCTGGGACTCGTCGACCCGAGCGATGTCGTTCACGGCGATGCCGGACTTCGCCGAGGCGCTCCACCGCCATCTCGAAGTGGTGCGGGAAACTCTGCAGGCGACCGCCGTCAATCATCGCCTCCACTGCGCCCAGGTGCTCATGTACGCCGAGACTGCGACACTGGAGGCCTTGGCGGATTCAATGGCCGTCTATTCGGTGAGCAGCAGCAAGCAGGTACGGGCCGCCTCCGAACCGCTGGTGCTGCGAGCCGCGAATGCGACCTCCGTATCGTTGCGGGTGAAGGCCATCGACGGGGCGCCGGAGGAACGGCTGCACGCGCTTCGATTGCTGGCACAGATCGGCACGACGCACGGAGACGGGGAGTTGACACAGTTCGTGCACGCGACAGTTGCGGCCGACAAGGCAGCCTCGGTTCGTGGACTGATCGACGAGCTCGCGGCGCGCGAGGCCGCCGCCACTGCGGTGCCTCCGGTCGAGCTGGCCGTCCCTCTTCCGAAGATCGACTGGAGAATCCCGCCTTCGTCGGCGTCGGCACTCGACGCCACTCTGTCGGCCCTCTGGAGCGGAATCGAAACGGAAATCGCCAAGCACAACAACTCTGTTCGCGCGGCCAAGGCCGCGGGCCAGCGGTACGCGGGCTCGATCGCGAGCGAGTTTCCCAAGGACACGAAGGCGCGCCTGCGCGACTGGCTCCTCGACGACAAGGATGGATCGCCGCCCACTTCGATCTCGGAAGCGTCTGCAGGAAACCCCTGGCAGCTGGTCGGCTTGGCCTTCGATGCGCTCGCCCCGAGGATCGACCTACCCGCAGTCGGGGTGGCGAAGTTGCTCGCCTTCTTCGGACACCTTTGCATCCGCGAGCGCCTCAGCCATCGAGCCATCGAGTTGTTCGAGGTGTTTCACGCCCGCACCGGACGACCGACATTGCTTGAGCTGCACGCGATGGTGGTCGCTCTCGGGGGCTCCCAAGATGCCGTTCTCCGCAGCTACATGAGTTCTTCGGAGAGGCTGGCGCGGGAGTGGCCGCCCGAGGACGTCTGGCCGCTCATCTCACACCAGCTCGAAATCGTGACGTGCTGGCTCCGCGAGATGCCGAGCGACTACTGGTTTGACGCCTCGGCGCTCTTTCGTGCCCTCGGCACACTCCCGTCGCTTCCCAAGGCGGTCGAGATACGAGTGTTCGAGGTCGCGCTGGGAACCAGCAAACTCGCTCGTCCATTCGCGCAGGCGGCGCTCGCGAATGCTCCGGGCAAGGAACAGCGCATCATCGATGCGCTCATGGACGGCAAGTCCGAGGTGCGAGCGATCGCCGCCGCATGGCTCGCCGCTCTCCAAGCAGAGGCTGCGGTCGCCCCGCTTGAGAAGGCGATCGCGAGGGAGCGAAACGACGTATCGCGGGGGGTGATGCTCGATGCCCTCGAAGCGCTCGGCCGTCCCGTCGAGCGATACCTCGACCGTGACGCGCTTGCGAAAGACGCACGACGCGGCCTTGAGAAGGGCTTGCCAAAGGAGCTCGCGTGGCTGCCGGTGGAGGCGCTTCCGCAAGTGGCATGGCGCGACGGGACCCCCGTGCCGCGCGAGTCCATCGTCTGGCTCTGCGTACAGGCAAGCAAGGCCAAGTCGCCGGAGCCGAATGTACTCTTGCGCAAGTACGCGAGCATGATGCAGCCGGCGTCGGCGGAGGCGTTCGCAGCGAAGCTCCTGCAGGCGTGGCTGCAGGAGGACGTCGCTCCGATTTCCGCCGATGAGGCGAATCGACTTGCCGCGAACGCGGCGAACTCGACCCACCAGTCGATTCGGAAGTACCCGCAGTACCACACCGACGACCCCAGACGCGACCTGAGCGTCGAGGAGCTTCATGCCACATATCTGCCTGGATTCTTGTACCAACCGCGTGGTTCGGCGATCGCCAGCAAGGGGATCCTCGCCGTTGTTGCTGCCGCCGGGGGCAGCGACGTCGCAGCGCCGGCCGGACGCTACCTGAAGGAATGGTTCGGATCGCGCGCCGCGCAGGGCAAGGCGCTCATCGCGATGCTGGCGTGGGTCGAACACCCGAGCGCAACCCAGTTGATGCTGTCGATCGGCAACCGTTTCCGCACGAAGAGCTTTCAGGAGGAGGCGATGCGCCACGCCGAGGCGCTCGCCGAGCGGCGCGGATGGACCGTCGATCAACTCGCCGACCGAACGATGCCGACGGCAGGATTCGACGAGCGCATGCTCCTCGAGCTTTCATACGGCGCGCGGACATTCACCGCGCACCTGCATGCCGATCTCTCTGTGGAGCTGCGCAATCCCGAGGGCAAGCGGATCGCCTCGCTGCCTGAACCTCGAAGCGACGACGATGCCGAGCTCGCCAAGGCCGCCAAGAAGGCGCTGTCTGCCGCGAAGAAGGAGCTGAAGTCGATCAGCGCGCTGCAGACCGACCGCCTTTACGAGGCGATGTGCACCGGTCGCGACTGGCCTGCCGAAGACTGGACGACGTTCCTACTGCCGCACCCGGTGGTCCGCCTGCTGCTGCAGCGGCTGGTGTGGATCGAGGTCGGCGCCGACGGCAGCGAGCGCATGTTCCGCCCGCTCGACGATGGCACACTGACCGACGTCGCCGACGATCGGCTCGAACTGCACGCGAGTGCGCGCGTGAGGCTGGCGCACGATTCCTGTCTTGACGGCGCGCGTATCGCGGCATGGCAGCGTCATCTGGCCGACTACGAGGTCAAGCCGCTCTTCCAGCAGCTCGGCAAGGGCTCTTTCCGGCTGCCCCCAGAGCGGGCTCGCGTGAACGAGATCGATGAATTCAAGGGGCACCTTCTCGAGGCGTTTGCGCTCCGCGGTCGTGCCACCAAGCTCGGCTATGTCCGCGGTCCAACCGAAGATGGCGGCTGGTTTAGCTCCTACGAGAAGCGCTTCCCGACGCTGGGCATCACCGCAGTCATCGCGTTCACCGGAAATCCGGTGCCGGAAACCAACCGCGTGGTCGCGCTCCTGACGCTGAGCTTCACGCGCTCCGTTGGGAGTCGGATCGTCGCGCTGGCGCTCGGCGATGTGCCACCGGTACTACTCTCGGAATGCTGGTCAGACCTGCGCGCCTGCGCGGCGGAAGGCGCGGGCTTCGACCCAGAATGGCAAAGCAAGAGCGAGTACCGATGACCCCCAGCGACACACGCCCGATCCAACGGCTTCCAGTAGAGCAGGCCTTCTCCGCCGAACTCGAGCGACTCGGCGCCGTCGACCGCGGGGCCCGGCCTGCGGGCTGGCGCCTCTCGCCGCGCATGGTGCGCGCATTCGTGCTGGGGGATGCGTCGTTGGGCATCACACGGAAGTTCCACGGCGACGACCCGCTGGTCGAGCGGTGCATCGTCACGCTGATGAGTAATCGCGGCCTCCTGCTGGTCGGCGAACCCGGCACGGCGAAGACGATGCTCTCGGAGCTTCTGAGCGCGGCGATCAGTGGCCGGTCGACGTGCACGCTCCAGGGTACGGCGGGGACGACCACCGATCAGATGCTCTACGGCTGGAACTACGCGTTGTTGCTTGCCGAGGGCCCCTCGCCGCGGGCACTGGTGCGCGGGCCGATCCACACGGCGATGGAGCTCGGCACGATCTGTCGAATCGAGGAGATCACGCGCGTGCAGCCCGAGATTCAGGACTGCCTCATCGGCATCCTCTCGGATCGCGTGCTCCATGTGCCTGAACTCGAAGGCACGCCCTCGAACGTCTTTGCGGCGACCGGATTCAATGTGCTCGCAACGGCCAACCTCCGCGATCGCGGCGTCCATGAGCTTTCGAGCGCCCTCAAGCGGCGCTTCCACTTCGAGACCGTGCGGCCGCTTCAGGACAAGAAGCTGGAGATGCAGTTGGTCAAGCATCAGACAGACACGCTGCTCGCATCGGCCGGCATCGACATCGCGTTGCCGCCGGATGTGATCGATCTTCTGGTGACCGCTTTCCATGACCTGCGCACCGGCGTGACGGCCGAAGGCACCGTTGTGGAGAAGCCAACTGCGGTGATGTCCTCGGCAGAGGCGGTCGCCGTCGGATATGCGGCCTGCCTGGACGCGCATTGGCTTGGTAACGGCGATGTCGGCGGCGAACACGTCGTGCGGCAACTGGTCGGAACGGTCCTCAAGGACAACCAGGACGACGGGAAGAAACTGCGTCACTGGTTCGAGGTGGTCGTGAAGTCGAGGGCGCAGCGCGACCCCCAGTGGCGTCGGGCATTCACTGTCCGTCGCGAGGTCGATCGCTGACGATGGGTCCGGGCACCGACACGCCTGTTGAGCGGGAGTATCTCCAGGAGCTCGCGGAACTCGCACGGACCGATGCCCTTGTGCTGGTGCCCATTCGGCATCACAGCCCCGCCTGCGCGCTGCAGCTTCGTCGGCGACTCACAGACATGCGGCCGAGCGCCGTGCTGATCGAGGGCCCACGTTCGTTCGACCGGCTGCTTCCCCTGCTCAGCCACGCGGACGCCGAGGCGCCGTTCGCCGTGCATTGCCATGCGGTACTCGAGGGCGAGGACGACGGTCAGCGGCACGCGGCGTGGTATCCCTTCTGCGACCACTCGCCGGAGTTGGTCGCACTGCGCGCCGCGGTTTCCGCGGGTGTGCCAGTGCGCTTCATCGATCTTGAGTATGCGGAGCAGCGCCAGCTTGAAGGGACCGCCGAGGCAGGCCGTGAGCCTCAAGCCGAGGCCGGCTCGCTGATGGACGAGCGCCATCTGCGGCGGAGCGAGCATCTGCAGCTGCTGGCGAGGCGGCTCGGTTGCCGCGATCATGAGGAACTCTGGGAGCACCTCTTCGAGGTGCCAGCGCTCGTAACCGATCCGGATTGCCATGACGCTCAGGTCCTCGCATATTGCGCCCTTGCGCGTCGCGACGCGTCGCAGGCCGAACTCGCAGCGGATGGCACGCTCGCCCGCGAGGCCGAGATGGCGTGGCATGTTCGGCGGGCCTTGGACGAGCGCGAACCTTCGGCTGGCCCGGTGGTCGTGGTCGTCGGAGGTTTCCACGCCGTTGTGCTGCTCACGCTGGTGAAGGAGCGGGTTGCACGGCAGGAGATCGCCGGACCGCGCGTCCTCCGACATGATCAAGCCGTCGTACGCTACGCGTTCGATCGACTGGATCGGCTGAACGGCTACGCCGCCGGCATGACCGCTCCCCGCTGGCAGCAGGAAATCTGGCGACGACTCGTGATCCAGGACGAGGCTGGCGTGCGCGACGCATCCCGTGCGCGCGACGATGCGGCGCTGCAGTTTCTCGCCGACATCGCCCAGGAGCTGCGTGAGAAGCACCACCTTCCGTTGCCGCTCCCGACGCTCGTCGCTGCATTTGAGCACCTCCGGCGCCTCGTCGCGTTGCGCGGCCGGGTCGCCGCGACTGTGGCCGATCTGCGCGACGCGGTCGGCACCTTTGTCAAGGGCGACGCAGATGCCGATGGCCTCCTGGTTCGCGCCGTGAGCGAGCGACTGCTGACGGGGACAGCCGTCGGCCGAGTGCCCGCCGCTGCGGCGACGCCTCCGCTGCTCCGCGACTTCCACCAACGAGCTCGCCGCCAACGCCTTCGGATCGACGACACCGAGCCACGCGCGCTCGCACTCGATCTCTACCGGCGTTCTGAACATCGCCGAACGAGTCGCCTGCTCCACGGACTCGTCTTGCTTGGTGTCCCGTTTGCGACAAAGACCGCAGGCCCGGACTTCGTCGCCGGCCGACAGCTCAACCGATTGCAGGAGCATTGGCGCTACGTCTGCACGCCGGCGACGGAGGCGAGCCTGATCGAGGCAGCGGCGCATGGGACCACTGTTCCCGAGGCCGTCGCGAGGCGATTCCTAGACCGTCTCGCCGCGCTGGCCGACTCCGGACAAGCTCGCGATGCGAGAATTGCCGCGGCGATGCTTTGCCACGGCTGTGTCCTTGGGCTCCATGAGCAGATGCCGCGGCTGATTGGCGACCTCCGGCTCGCGATCGCGGCGGACGCGGACTTCGCCGCCGTCGTGTCCGCCGCTGGCACCATCGCGCTCCTGCAGGAGTCGCGCGAACCTCTGGAGGCACGCTCGATCGAAGAACTGCCAGCGGTCCTCGCCGCCACCTACGAGCGGGCGCTCTTCCTTGGGCTGAGCCTTCCAGAGCGCCCGCCTGACGCCACACCCATCGTGCAAGCGCTCCAGGCGCTGCAGGAACTGACCGCCTCCGCGGCCGGCCGTCACCTCGACGCCGATGCCTTCACCGAACTCCTCATTCACCTCCGTGGCAGCCATCGAGATCCCACGCTGCGCGGTGCCGTCGCCGGCCTTCTGCATAACGCCGGAAACACCGTCGCCGCAGATGTGATTGGCGAGCTCTCGGGTTCGCTGCGTGGACGAGAGCACGCCACCGACGCCGTGGCGTTCCTGCGTGGCCTGCTGACGACGGCGCGCGAGCTCGCCTGGCACGAGCCTGAAGTGCTGCGGCGGCTCGACGAGGTGCTCCATGACTGGGACGACGCCGAGTTCGTGCGAGCATTGCCTGAGTTGCGCTTGGCTTTCGCGGCACTGACCCCAAGCGAGACGGATCGAGTTGCCCGAGCGCTCGAGCCGCTTCTTGGCGGCGAGGGAGTCGGCCCGCTCGTCCACCATGAGCTATCCGCGAACGATCTGCGTGAGAACCTGCAGTTCTCGGCGCAGGTGCGGGCGATGCTCGCTGCAGACGGCCTGTCGGCATGGAGCACCTCATGACGGCATCCCGACGATGGCGCCTCGTGCTCGGCCGATATGCGGAAGAAGGCATGCCGCCCGGGTCAGCGCTCGACGACCGCGCGAGGCGGCTCGACGCCGCGCTTGAGTTCCTCTACGGCCGCGAGTACCGCGGGCGCGGGCTGCGCGACGAGAGCGGCGCCCGACACGGATCGCTGGACGCGACGCAGCTCCGGGTGCTCGATTGGCTCCGCGAGGTGCGCGTGCTTTTCCCGCGCGATACATGCGAGGTGCTTGAGAAGCACGCCCTCGACCGCTACGGCATGACTGAGCTGGTCAGCGACCCACAGGTACTTGAGCGGCTGCAGCCGAACCAGCAGCTGCTCCGAACGATCATGTCGCTGCGCGGAAGCCTGCATGCAGAGGTGCTTCATGTGGCGCGACGGATCGTGCGTCAAGTCACGGAGGAGATCCGGCGTCGGCTCGAGCCAGAGGTGCGCGCGATCCTCGCAGGCCGCCTGCATCGCTTCCGCCACTCCCCCTTCCCGGCTCTAGCGAACTTCGACATCGCCGGCACCGTTCGGACGAATCTGCGCCATTGGGACGCCCAGCGGCAGCGGCTTGCGGTCGAACGGCTGCGCTTCTTCGATCGAAACCGCCGCCGACTGCCGTGGGATGTCGTTCTTTGCGTCGATCAGAGCGGGAGCATGGCCGATTCGGTGATTCACTCGGCGGTGATGGCGGGCA
>CAIXEV010000209.1 GCA_903918555.1 uncultured bacterium
CGCCCGCGTCGACGCGCTTCGGCCGCGCCTCGCGCGCGCGGTCGCGCAGCGCCTCGCGTCGTCGCGCACCGAGATCTCGTACCTCGAGCGGCGGCTCCGATCGGCCGGGCCCGAGGAGACGCTCGCGCGCGGCTACGCGATCGTGACCGATGACAAGGGCGCGCTCGTGCGGAGCGTGACGGCGGCGGGTGCCCGCGCCGGAGCGCGGCTGTCGGTGCAGGTCGCCGACGGCGCGGTTTCCGTGCGGGTCGAGCAGGATGGACGCAAATCTGGAGCAGAGACATGACGAAGAAGAAGAGCGAGGGCGCCGCGGGCGCAGAGCCGACTGGCGCAGGCGTCGATCCTGCGATCGCATCGATGACCTACGAGCAGGCCGTCAAGGCGCTTGAGGAACTGGTCTCCGCGATCGAGCAGGGCGAGGTCGGCCTCGAGGAGAGCCTCGCGAGCTACCGCCGCGGCGAGCAGCTCGTGCGGCACTGCAAGGCGCTGCTCGACCGCGCCGAGACGACCGTGCGTCAGCTTTCGGTCGCCGAACTCGAGCAGGGCGCGTCGTAGGGATGCCCCGCCGCGCGCCGCGTGGATTGCGGAGAAACGCAGCGCCCGCAGCCGATATCGAACCCGTCCTCACGCGCGTCGCTCCGACGACAAGCGCTGAAGCCCACGCCCACGACCGATGAACAACGCAGACGCCAGCCTCAACCTCGCGATCTGGGCGCCGACCCTCATCGGGACCGTGTTTGCGTTCTGCTTCGGCGCGTGCGCGGGAAGCTTCCTCAATGTGCTCGTCTGGCGGCTTCCGACCGGCCAGTCGGTCGTGACGCCCCCGTCGCGGTGCCCGATCTGCGGCCATCGCCTCTCCTGGCGGGAGAACCTGCCGATCATCGGCTGGCTCATCCTCCGTGGCCGATGCAAGGCGTGCCACGCCAAGATCAGCATCCAGTACCCCGCGATCGAGCTCGTGGTGGCGCTTCTCTTCGCGGCCACCTTCCTCGTCTTCTACGGCCCGCTCGACCGCGGGCTGAACGGGCTCTTCCAGGATGCGGCGAGCCCGTGGTGGCATCTGCAGGGCTTCGAGCGAAGTTGGCCGGCGTTCGTGGTCGTCGTGATCCTGATCTCGGGACTCGTGGCCATGACCCTCGTCGACGCGAAGACCATGCTCATCCCCGTCGAGATCCCGACGGTCGTGACGATCGTCGCCTTCGTCGGCTGGACTGCGCAGGGCTTCCTGCCCGAGGCGCGCAACCTCCGCGACTACCTGCCGATCCCGGCCGCGAGCTGGACGACGGGGTTCGCTGCAGGGGGCATGCTGATCGGCCTGGGGGTGTCGCGGTGGATGATCTCGACCGGCCGCCTGCGGCAGAGCTTCTCCGACTGGTACGACCATGTGAAGGAGGGTGACGACGGGTCGGCCTACCCGCACGCGCGCCGCGAGATGATGGTCGAGGTGGCGTTCCTCCTGCCGGGCCTCGCCGGCGCCGGCATCGCCTGCGTCGTCGCGGCATGGATCGGGTACACATCGTCCGAGCCGGTCTGCCAGCCGATGACGCTCCTGGGCGGGTCGATGCTCGGCTGGATCGTGGGCGGCGGCCTCGTCTGGGCGATCCGAATCTTCGGCTCGCTCGCCTTCGGGCGCGAGGCGATGGGGCTCGGCGATGTCCATCTGCAGGCGGCGGTGGGGGCGGCGCTGGGGTGGAAGGTGGCGCTGCTGGCCTTCTTTGTCGCCGTGTTCATCGCGCTCCTCTGGGCGCTCGCGTCGGTGGTCTTCCGGCGCTTCTCCAAGTTCTTCCGCAAGGAAATCCCGTTCGGGCCGCACCTTGCGGCGGCGGCGATCCTCTTCGTCGTGGCGCGCGGCCCCGTCGTCTCCGCGATCGACGGCTTCTACGGCGGGGTGCTGAGGCTGCTGCAGCACGCGCCCGGCGTGGGCCAGGCGATCGACGAAAAACCCGGGCGCTCCCTGCCCGCGCAACTTGCGCAACCACGCGATCAGCGGTGAAATGCGCGCTCCCGCTGGCGAATCACTCGGAGACGGATCTCCGGTCGCCTGCACGCCTCTCTTTGGAAGGGATGCCACCGACATGTCCGGCACGATGTTCCGCTTTACCTCAGTCCTTCTCGCGGCGGTCGCCGCAGGCTCGTTCCTTGGCGGCTGCAGCAGCGCCCAGAAGGACGAGCTCTCCATGCTCAAGGAAGAAAACGCCCAGCTCACCATCCAGCGCGACGAAGCGCGCGGCGCGCTCGAGTCGAGCGAGGCCGAGCGCCGCCGCCTCGAGCAGGAGAACGGCAGCCTCCAGGCCCGCTCGAACGAGCAGGCGCCCGCCGTCACCGCGACGCCCGTCGCGCCCGGCCCGAAGCTCGATCTCCCCGAAGGCGTGACCGCCGAGAACCGCAACGGCACGATCGTCCTCACCATCGAGGGCGACATCCTGTTCGACTCGGGCAAGGCGACGCTGCGTCCCGAGGCGAAGAAGACGCTCGACAAGGTGATCTCGGAGCTCAAGAAGAAGTATCCGACGAACAAGCTTCGCCTCGCGGGCTTCACCGACACCGATCCGATCAAGAAGAGCGGATTCAAGACGAACTACCACCTCGGCTTCGAGCGGTCGTTCAGCGTCGGTCAGTACCTGTCGACGAAGGGCATCGACGAGACTCGCGTCGAGTTCTCGTCGTTCGGTCCGAACGCGCCGAAGAG
>CAIXEV010000210.1 GCA_903918555.1 uncultured bacterium
ATGCGCCCGGCTTGCGGTAGGTGGAGCCCTCCGTGGCGATGACGAATGCCGCGACGAGCCGGTGTCCGGCCGCCGTCTCGCGATCGAGGAACTCCAGCATCGCGGGCGCTGCAGCCGCCGTCAGAGCGGCGCACCGTCCTCGCGGCTCACTGCGATGACCGCCGAGCGTGCGGGCAAGCCGCCGCCGTCCGGCCAATGGCTCACAGGCGCGTCCACCGTGCCGCCTTCGCCGGGGTGTTGGATGCTGAGGAACAGCGTCTTGCCGTCGGGCGTGAACTCGCAGCCGCAGACCTCGGCGCCGACGGGTGCACTCAGCACTTGCGTGAGTCGTCCTCGATCCGGCCCGATCGTCGGCACCACGAAGCAGCCGTTGTTGCCGATCAGCCGGGTATCCGCATCGGTCACCACCCACAGGCGACCCGAGGGGTCGAAGCCGAGATTGTCCGGACACGCGATCGGGCTCACAGCACCGCGGTCGGCATACCCCGCGTAATAGACATCTTCGCGGGCAAGCTGTCCGGCGGCGAGATCCTCAGCGCGGGTCAGGAAGCGTGCCGCGCCATCACGCGGATCGCCAGCGAGCAGGAACACGTTCCATGCGAACCGCAGACTGGACGCGTCGTCGCCGTCTTCGATGAGTTCGACGATGTGGCCGAAGTCGTTCTTGGGCCGTGGATTCGCGGCGTTCGGGCCGAGGTCGATGTTGCGGCCCATGAAATCGCGGCGCTCAGGTGCGCGCGAGTCGTTCTTGGTGAGCGCCATGTAGACGCGTCCCGTCACCGGACTCGGTTCGACATCTTCTGGGCGGTCCATGGGCGTGGCGCCGAGCAGGTCTGCGGCCTCGCGGCAGCGGATCACGACCTCTGCTTGGCTCGCAAAGCCGGCGGCGCTGTTCAATGGGCCGCGCTCGTCGTACACCAGCGGCAGCCACTCGCCGCGTCCGTCGGCGTCGAAGCGCGCGACATGGAGCGTGCCGTGATCGAGGAGGTCGCGGTTGGCGGCGCGGTCCTTCGGGTCGAAGCGGTCGCGGCTGACGAACTTGTAGACATACTCGAACTTGGTGTCATCGCCCATGTAGGCGGCCACCCGACCGTCCTTCGTGAGGATGGTATTCGCCCCTTCGTGGCAGAAGCGGCCGAGCGCGGTGCGCTTTCGCGGTGCCATCGTCGGGTCCTGCGGGTCGATCTCGACGATCCAGCCGTGTCGAAGCGCCTCGCGCGGTTCGCGACGGACATCGAAGCGCGGATCGACGGTGTCCCAGCCGTAGGCGGAGCGTTCACGAAGCGGCCAGCGGCGATGCGCGCGCTTCGTCGCTTCGTCGGCGTCTGCGCTGCCCGCCCAGGTCCGTGCACCGCCGAAATAATCCTGGATGTTCTCCTCGGCGGTGAGGTAGGTGCCCCAGGGCGTCTTGCCACCCGCGCAGTTGGCGAAAGTGCCGAGCACCCGCGTTCCGGTAGGGTCGGCACTGGTCCGCAGCAGCGCCGCGCCGCGCGCGGGTCCGGAGATCTCCATCGGGGTGTTGGCCGTGATACGCCGCGTCGCAGATGCGCCGCGTACGACGCGCCAGCCGCGCATTCCGCGGCGCACCTCGAGCACGCTCACGCCATGCGCAGCCTGCATCCAGGCGACCGTCTGCGGCCGTGCCGCGATCATCGCGGCGACCTGTCGCGCTTGATCCGACTCGGATCCGGACAGACCTGCGAAGACCAGTTCGTCCACGTACTCGTGGTTCACGCAGAGCAGGCCGGCATCGAGCCGCCCGCGCATCGGGAAGAAGGCCAACGCGTCGTTGTTGGTGCCGAACCTTCGTTCCTGCCGCGTCGCCGCGTCGCGATCCAGCCACTCGAGCGTGCGCAGATCGCGGGTGGTAAGACCCGGATCGCCTTCGAACAGCGGGTCGCCGAAGCCGACGACCACCTGTGACCTCAGCCCTGGCGACAAGCGCAGCGTGTCTTCCAGTGATGGCGCGAGGGCCGCGTAGGACTTGGCCTTCGCGCTATGCGTGGTCTGCGCACCCGCGCCGAGGGCGGGCAAGGCCCCGGTCGCTGCCGCGGCACCGGAGGCGGCGAGGAACCCGCGCCGCGACAATCGTTGCTCGAGGAGTGCGCCGAAATAGACGGCTTTACGGGTCATCGGATCGTCCTCGTCCAGTGGATCGGGCAGCTTAGCGGTGTGTGGCAGCGGTCGGTGTGAAGATCATGTGGCAGGTGAGTCGTTCACTGGCATGCCTTCGAGCACGGTCACGAAGAAGCGGCCCTTGCCTTCACGCAATCTCTTCGCCGCCTCATATTCCGCCGACTTCCAGAAACCCCAAGCGGCTTCCTTGGAAGGGAACCGCGCGATCAGGATGCTCTCGCCGCGAGGGTCGCCCTCGGCGATCTCGACCTTGGGGGCTGGGGTGACCGTCAGGTAGTGCCCGCCGTACTTGCGGTAGATCGGCGGTAGCGCAGCGCTGTAGGCCTTGAAGCCTTCCAGGTCGGTGATCTTGCCCTGCACCAGCAGATAAGCGGGTGGACCGCCTGCGGCCGCAACGCCCCCGAGCGTGTCGTTCATCCGATGAGTCCTTCCGCGCGCATCGCGGCCTGTACGGACGGACGATGCGCGATGCGCTGGTGGTAGGCCTGTAGCGTCGGCCACTGCGCAAGATCGAGGCCGCCGTAGCGGCACCAGCCGAGCACGGTGAA
>CAIXEV010000211.1 GCA_903918555.1 uncultured bacterium
AGAGGCCGAAGCGCTTCACGCAGATGCCGCCGATGACGGCGCCCACGATCGTCATCGCGAAGCCGAGGAACTGGCGGATCGACCCGATCTCCTCGACGCTGAAGCCGAGTTCCTGGCGCAGGAACGGCATCGTCATGCGGTTTCCGAGGAGGTCGGGCAGGCGGAAGAGAAGCGCCACGAAGAGGACGACCGCGAGGCGTGGGCCCAGTGCGCGCGCGAACGACGAGAAGGGGCCGATGACGGCGTCCGCGAGCGTCTCGGGCGCGCGGCGGCGCGGCGGCTCGGGCGCAAGCAGCGCGGCGGCGACGCCGAGCAGCACCGCGAGGCCACCGCCGCCGACGGCGAGCTTCCACGCCAGCGTGCGCGCGTCGGGGTCGCCGCGTCCGCCGAGGAGATCCGCCAGCTGCCCGTGCAGCATGAGGATCGCCGCGCCGATCGAGACGAACGCCACGCGGTAGCCGAGCACGAACGCGCTCGCCGCGGGGCCTTCCTCGCCGCCGCTCGCACTGTCGGTGCGGTGCGCGTCGACGGCGGCGTCGAGGGTGGCGGAGAGGAACGCGATCGCAAGGCCCACGGCCGCCACGGGAATCACGGGCGAATCGGCCGACGACGGCCCGACCCACGCGAGCGCCGCGAACGCGAGCGCAAGCAGCGTGCAGAGAAGCGCGATCCAGCTTCGCCGCAGGCCAAGCCACGCGAATCCCGGCGCCGCGAAGCGGTCGAGGAGCGGCGCCCAGAGCAGCTTCAGCCCGTACGGCAGCGTGATGAGCGCGAAGAGCCCGATGTCGGCGGGCTTGAACCCGAGATCCGAGAGCCACGCCGAGAGCGTCTCGTTGACGAGCGCATTCGGCAGGCCGCTCGCGAAGCCGAACGCGCCGATCGCGGCGATCAGCCGTGCGCGCGCCTCGCTCAGATCGCACCGCCCATCGAGATCATGCGGAGCTCGACCTTCGGGCCGGTGACGACATGGCCGGGCGGCACGCTCTTCGTGAGGAACACGCCGCCTGCGACGACGGAGCCCTTGCCGATGACGGTGTCGCCGCCGAGGATCGTGGCGCCCGCGTAGACGACGACATCGTCCTCAAGCGTGGGATGGCGCTTGTAGCCGCGGCGCATCGAGCCGTCGGCCTCGCGCTCGAAGCTCTTCGCGCCGAGCGTGACGCCCTGGTAGATGCGGCAGCGGTGGCCGATCGCGGCGGTTTCGCCGATCACGACGCCGGTTCCGTGGTCGATGAACCCGCCGTCGCCGATCTTCGCGCGCGGAGGGATGTCGATGCCGGTCTCGCGGTGCGCGTACTCGGCCATCATGCGCGGCAGGAGCGGCACGCCGAGGAGGTCGAGCGTGTGCGCGAAGCGATGGACGAACAGCGCGCGCACGCCGGGATAGCAGACGACGATCTCGAGCTCGCTCTTCGCGGCGGGGTCGCCCTCGAAGGCCGCGCGGACATCGAGCGCCAGACGCGCGGCGATGGCGGGAACCTGCGTGAAGAACGACGCGGCGCGCGACCCGTCGTCGTGCACCCCTTCGCAGAGAAGCGCCGCGCGAATCAGCTCGCCGAAGCCGTGCAGGACCTCGCGCACGAGCACCTCGCCGCTTGTTCCGGACGATCGAAGCTCGGGAAACACAAGCGCGCGCAGGGCCTCGACGGCCGCGATGAGCTGGCGCTCGGCAGGCGGCTTCACCTCGGGCGTGCGCGCCGCGAGCGTCGCAAGATGCTGCAAGCTGGCGTCGGTCGGGCGATCGTTCACGG
>CAIXEV010000212.1 GCA_903918555.1 uncultured bacterium
CGCGCCGCCGACGCTCGCCGACTGAAGCATGAATCTGTCGAGGTGGAATCCCTGCGGAACCGTGAACGTGATGTAGTCGAGATCGTGGACATCGGGCGTCGGCGACTGACCTGAGAACCCGCGGATCGTGTTCACACCGGCACCGAGCGCGACCGTCGTCGGTGCGAAGCGGTTGTCCGACGCGTCGCCGTCGCGCGCTTCGTCGAAGACGACGAAGTTCGCAGAGGCCACCTGAGTCGAGACGGCTGCAAGGGCTGCGGAAGCGAGCAGGGTGTGGATCCGTGTGTTACGCATGGGGGCGATTATCAACGGCGCAGCGCGCGCTGCGTGCGTGGTCTTTCCATGCAATTCATGTGTTTCATGCAAGGGGCGCGCGAGGGTACGGCGGAGAGAAAGACCGCCCCGCGCGATGGCGGGGCGGGTGAAGAAGGATCGGCGGCGGTCGCGCGTCGCGCGTCGCTCAGCGTCGGCGATGGGTGGCAACGAGGCCTGCGACCCCGAGGAGCGCGAGCGCGCCCGGGGTCGGGACGAGGCTGACGCTCAGGCTCGCGATCGACACGCTGGACTCGAACGCCGTTGCGGACGAGAACTGCGAGAGCAGCATCGCGCCGACCGAGATGTCCGCGACGGTGCCGGTGCCGTAGCCCGCGTTGCCGTAGAGGCTCAGGTTGTCGAAGTCAGACCCGACATACAGATTGATGAAGTCGTTCGCGTTGCCGGCGACGAGGTTGATCTCGGCGCGGAGCGCGTAGGTCTGGCCGAAGTTGAGCACGGCGTTGCCGTAGCCGAACGGATAGCCGCTCTGGCCGTTGAGGCGAGTGCCGAACACGAAGCCGGCGCCGCTCGACTGCGCGACCATGCGCACATTCTGGAAGTTGCCGCTCGTTCCCGTCGTCGTGTTCTGGTTCAGCGCCGCGAAGTAGGACGGGCTGGTTCCCGCGTTCGCCACCGACAGCAGGATGTCGAAGTTGAGGGTCGTCGTGCCGGTGACGGGCTGGGTGACCTGCGAGGTGAACGCCAGCGACGCGTCCTGATGGTTGGACGCAGTGTTGCCGTTGCCGGCCCAGGTCACGCGACCGCCGCTCACGGCGATTGGGTTGGTCGACTGCGTGTTGTATTGAACCCAGCCGTTCTGGCCGACCAGCGCGCCGTCTGCGTAGGACGCGAAGTTGGCGGAGGCAAGGAGGCTGGCGTTCGAAGCGGACGCGACGAGGAGCGCGGAGGCGGTCGCGGCGAGGACGGTGTTGCGAGACATCGGTACGGCTCTGAAACGAAGGATGGTGCAGGGCAGACGAAAGGAAGGCGAGGGAGGGGTGCCCCGACGGGCACCCCTCCGCTCGAACAAACAGTTGCTTCACGCTGCGGGGCTGTGCCGCGGCGCTCGGCTCAGCAATCGCCCCAGTGCACGAGCAGGCGGGTGAGATCGCTTCCGTCCACCATTCCGTCGCCGGTCAGGTCGCTCGGGCAGGAACCAGAGCAGACGCCCCAGGCTCCGAGCAGTTGCGCGAAGTCCGCGCTGTTCACGGTTCCGTCGCGATTGAGGTCCTCGGCGCAGGCGCCTGCGCGCGGGGTCACGACGATCTTCTGCCGCACCGTGATCGGGCGCGCGATGATCGCCTGCGGGTTCGCAGCCGCCTCAGCCGGCGTGTACCAGTCGACTCCGTAGGTCGTGAGCGTGAGGCCCTTCGACTGGGCGTCGATGTCGAACTCGGTCCAGCCGTAGTGGTGCGCGGCGACCGGCCCGCCAACCGTGAAGGTGGCGTTGATCGATGGATCCTGGATTCCGGTCGGCGAGTAGCCGTAGCCGGAGATCACGCCGTCGAGCACGTTCTTGATGAATGCGTCCTTGCCCGCGTTTGGCAGCGACTGGTAGAACGCGAACTGCGCGGGAGTGATCGCGCCGGTCGCGAGGCCGAGCTGCGCGAAGGTCGGGCCCGCGGGAGCCGAGTACGCGACCGAGCCGGTGATGATCTCGAACGCACCCGTGAAGAGCTGCTGCGTCGGGTTCGAGGGGTTCGGCACGGTGATGTCGTTCACGATCGTGCCGTGGAAGTCGGCGGTCACGAAGACGACATTCTTGATGCCGAGGGCCGCGATCTGGGAGAGGAGGAACGCGCGCTCGGCGGCGTAGCCTTCCCAGCGGTCTTCCGCCGCGAGCGGGCCGAAGTTCTGCATCGGCATCGAGGTCATGAGGAACTTCCAGGTCACGCCCGCCGCCTCTGCGGCCGCGAGATCCTGCAGGAGCTTCCCGAGCTGCGGGGCGCCGAGCATGGTGCGGGTCGGGTTGAAGGAGGCCTGGATGAACGCGCCGACTTCCGCGGGGTTGAACGGGTTCGACACCGGGGGCAGGCTCGCGTCGCGGAAGCTGCGGGCGTCGACCATGAAGACCGCTGCGTCGCGGCCCCACTGGAACGAGCGGTACAGGGCGGGACGGCCGTCGACGCGCGGGTCGCCGAGCGCGGGCCAGGTCGTCGGGAACATCGGGTTGTGCTCGACGAACGCCTGCAGGCCGTTCGTGTAGAGCGAGCCTTGGTTGAACCAGCCGGTCGACGGGCTGAACGCGCCGCCGTCGAAGTCGTTGGTGACCTCGTGGTCGTCGATCATCGAGAAGGTCTGGGTGCTCGCGGCGAGCTCGCCCCACGGGTCGATGCCGTGCGTGGGCTGGTAGTTCTCGACATGCTTGGCGCGGAACTCGTCGATGGTGGTTGCCTGCGGAGCGGGCACGGCAGGGCTCGCGACATCGGCATAGACCGTGTCGCCGAGCTTCACAAAGAAGTCGAGCTCGCGCTCGTCGGCGTTGAGGATCGAGTTGTAGATGCCGACATCGCCGCGCCAGTCGCCGGTGACGCCGAATCGCAGGCCGGCAGGGGCCGCGTTGTTGCCGATGCTGCTCGCGCCGACGAGGAAGGTCGCGGTGCGCGTGAGGGCGCCGTCGGTGACGCGGACGAAGTACCTGCTGCCGGCCATGAGATCGGAGAGGTAGGCCTTGCCCGGCACCAGCGGATTCGTCACGCTGATCGACTGCGAGAAGACGATCTTCGAGAAGGACGCGTCGCGCGCGACATCGACCGTCACGGAGCCGGTTCCAGCCGCGGGGCGGACGAGAATGGCGGCGTTCCCATCGATCACATCGCCGACGCCGACGCGCGGAAGCGACTCCTGCGCGTGGCAGGGAAGGGCGGTGAAGGCGATGGTTGCGAGCAGGGTGGCGGCGATGGCGGGAGACTTCGCGAGCATCTGGGATCCTCTGAGTTTGCGGTGCGACTCGACGCGAGTAGAAGACTTCCCGCGTGATTGGATTCGATTGCGAGTCCGTGTCGTCTCCTTCAGCATCATGTGGGAATCCTGCAAGCGGGTCGCACGGTGCAAGGGGCACGAAGGAAAGCGCGGCGCCCGGAACAACTCCGGGCGCCGCGCGCAAGAATCTGTCGAGGCGGGCTTTGCGAGCCCGACGCCATCCGGCGCTCAGTCGCGGCAGTTGCTGCCGAAACCGCCGAGCAGCGCGCCGAGGTCTTCGCCGTTCGTCGTGCCGTCGCCGGTGATGTCGCCGGCGGCGGTGCCCCACGCGCCGAGCACGATCGAGAGATCGGCGGCGGTGACGACCTGATCCTGGTCGAGGTCGATGTCGGCGCACGACGGCGCGAGCGTGACGGGACGCAGGTTGTCGACGGGGCCTTCGAGCACGACGCGGTTGCGGTACGGACGAAGCTCGTAGCCGGTCACCGTGAAGTTCGCATCGCCCGCATTCAGCGGGAAGGTGTGCCAGTTCTGGAAGCTGACGCGGTACTCGCCGTTCTTCAGGCGCTCGATGTCGAACTCGAGGAAGCCGTAGTGCTTGCCGCCGCCGATCAGCTGGTTGCCGTTCCAGTTCTCAGGCTCGCTCTGGTCGGCGCACCAGCGGTGGTACGGATTCGGGTTCCACGACGCGCCCTCGGTATTCAGCGGGTTTGCGCGCCAATTCGTGATCGCCGCCGCCGTCTGTCCGGCCGCATCCTCGACGCCGCGAAGACCATCGCCCGCAGCGCCGACATCCCAGAGGTGCACGCCGTAGCCGTCGTTGTCGAGATCGAAGTAGCTCATCTCGGCGACCTCGCTGTGGCCGGTGAACACGCCCGCCACGCGGTACTGCTCCATCAGCGGCGCGTAGATGCGCATCGCCTCGCCCGACTGCGTGCTGGTCACGCTGGTGCCGTGGATGCCGCGGCTGAACGGCGTGTGGTGCCACTGGACGAAGATGATCTGGCCCGCCGCGCGCGCGGCGGCGAGCTGCTGCGACGCCCAGTTCCACTGCGCGGTGCCGACGTTGTAGTCGGGCAGATCGCCGAACGGATAGCCAAGGAGCCACGCGCGGTTCGTGTCGCGGTTGAACGGGAAGTTGGTGTTGAGGTACTGCCCCTGCGGAGGCGCGACATTGTCGTTGCTCGTGCCGAGCGCACCCACCGAGCAGAGCGTGATGACCGTGACGGGGCCGTAGTCGGTGCGGTAGTAGAGGTCCTTCGCGAGCGGATCATTGTTCGCGGGGAAGTCGAAGTAGGCCGACCACTGGTTGCGCGCGTACTGGACGAGCGGGTTCGCCGAGCCGTTGCCGCCACCGTTGTAGATGCAGTTGTTGCCGATCGCGGCGATGAACGGCATGCCGCTGAAGAGGTCGTCGTACTGGCCTGCGTTGTGGCGCCAGAACTCGTCCCAGCGGCGCTGGCACTCGTTTGCCGTGCCTTCGATCAGGTCGCCTGCGAAGATCAGCATGTCGGCGTTGCGCGACTCGATGAACTTGATGTTCTCCTGATAGCCGCCGGTTTCGCTGAGGAAGTAGGCGTCCTTGCCGCGGCCGGTGCCGGCGGGACGGCCGGAGCTGCCCGAGACCTGCGGCGTCGTGCGCGCCCACTCGCGGAAGCGCGTGCGGCCGAGGACGAGGGTCTCGCTGTCCGAGATCGTGATGAACCGCAGGTTGCGGCTGGTGTTGGTCGCCGGCGCGGTGCGGAAGGTGTTCGAGTAGCTCGACGCGCCCTGCGTGACGGTGTAGTTGTATTCAGTGTCGGGCGCGAGTCCGCTGAGGGTCACGCGGTGGCGGTAGTTGCGGGCGGGAACGCCGGGCGCCGAGAAGATCGCGGTGCTCGAGAACGGGAACGCGCCGGTCGCGTTGAGTTCGGCGGGGATCTGATAGTCGAGGACGGGGACGAGGACGGGCGAG
>CAIXEV010000213.1 GCA_903918555.1 uncultured bacterium
ACCGAGACGGTGACCATCAACAGCGAAGAGAACCACTGGGCGAATCTTCGCTCGGGTACGGTTCGCGCTCGTCTGGTCGGTGCCGCCCGTGTCGTAGAGGCCGTAGAGATCGATGATGCCGCTGCCGAGCGACTGGCTCAGCGTGAAGGTCGTGCCGAGGCCCGCGCCGCGGGAGGTGTAGCCGTCGACCGAGAGTTCGGCGTCGAGGCCTGCGACGGGCGCGACGCCCGCGAGCGCGAAGAGATCCCAGTCGGTGCCGATCTCGACGCCGCGGTACTCCTCGTAGCCGACATCGATCGAGCGGACGGGGATGCGCTCGACGCGGCCTTCGTAGCCCGGAAGCGGGATGAGCCGCGTGCCGCCGATCTCGATGCCCGCGCCCTCAGCGCTCACATAGACGCCGCCCGGCGTGCCGAGCGCGGGATCGGGCGGCTGCTGCGTGACGGTGACGCGGTCGACGCCGATCGAGAGGTGCGGCGTGAAGAACTCGCTCGTCGACACGGTCGCTCGGTCGGCGGTCCACTGGTCGGCGGCGACCTGGCGGAGCTCGGCCGCGCGCGTGTAGATCGGAAGGTCCTTGCGGCGGCGGTCGTAGGTGCGCAGCACGGCGTCGACCATCACGGCGCGGTTCTCGACGAGGTCGTAGTAGACCTGCGCGCCGCGCACGGAGTAGTCGCCGTCCGACGCCTGCACGGCGCCTTCGAGGTAGATGCCCGCGATCGCGCTCGCGTCGAGGCTGCGCGCGCCGGCGCGCATCTGGCCAAGCGCGCCGGGCGCCACGAAGATCACGCCGCGCTCGGCGGAGAGCTGCAGGTTGCGCTCGGCGCCGCCGGTGGTCGTGAGGTACTCGAGCTCGACCATGCCCTGCACCGCGATGCGGTCGAGCTTCTCGTCGACCACGATCGAGTCGGCGGAGAAGGACACGGTGCCTTCGGGCCGGAAGATCGGAAGCGGCGTGCCCGCGGGCGTCGCGAGGGCGATCGAGTTGGGCAGCACGGGCGCGGCGGCGGCGGCTTCGGCGAGGCTTCCGCCGGGGAGCGGGGGGCTTTCCGCGGCTGCGGCTTGGATGTCGAAGACCGGCTGCGTGCCGAGCTTCTGCGTGCCGGCGTTGGTGTCGCGCGTGAGCGTGCGCAGGTAGCGCGCGAGGCGCGCCTCGCCGCCGGCGATGAACGCGCGGTTGTCGGGCGCGCCGGTCTCGACGATCGCGGCCGAGAGGCCGGTGTCGCCGAGGTAGCTCGAGGTGACGAGAAGGTCGCGGCCGCTTGCGCCGAGGCCCGCGCGGCGCGTCGGCTCGTCGGCGCGCTCGAACCACACCGCGATCTGCGTGGCCGAGCCCGTGCCGACCGGGAGGCGGTTGATCCACACGGTCGCGCGCTTGGCGCTGAAGCTGTAGCCGCCGAGCGACACGCGGACATCGCCGTCGAGGTAGAGCCGCTGCGTGTCGTCGTTCTTCCACTTCCAGACGCGCGTGGCGGAGAGGTTGCAGCCGCCCGCGATCGGCTTGGTGGGCAGCACGAACCCGCCGAGCGTGGTGCCGTCGATCGTGCGGCGTGCGCCGTTCGCGGGCGCCTGCTGCGCGGCGGGGGTCTGGGCGACCGCGGGTGCGGCCAGAAGCACAGCCGCCGCCAGCGAGGTCGTCGCGAGCAGGGAGACGCTGTGTCGTCGAAGCGGGGAGCGCGGCACGGGGCGCAGGATACCGAAGGCGCGTGGCACGGGGCGGCTCTCGACTGCCTGAAACGGTGCGCCTGAAACGGGGCTCGTGAAACGGGGCGCCTGAAACGGGGCTCGTGAAACCTACGACCGCCAGCCGACCGGCGAGGCGATCTGCGGACCGGCCTCGCGCAGGACCGCGAAGACCACCGCGAGGCAGATCGCGATGCCCGCGACCCACGCCGCCTCGGCGTGCCGGTCGATCACGAGCAGCCAGCTCGCCGCCACGACCGCCTTCCACAGGCTTCCGTAGCGGAGGAGCTTCTCGCTCGCCTGCGCGCCGCGCGCGTGGCGCAGCTTCCACAGCGCGAACGCGGCGCAGGTGACCACCGCCGCGACGGGCGCGAGCAGCATCGGGCGCTCGAACCACGACGGAATCAGCGCATCGCCGTTGCGTTCGTACGCGAGCGCGAAGAGGACCGCGCTCCAGAACACCCACCCGACGGCGCCAAGGACGACCGCGCGCCGCGTGAGCTTGGGGCGCTTGTCGGCGAGGAGGTACGCGGCGAGGCCGACGCCCATGGTCTGGCTCATCGCGAGCCAGACGGGGAGGAGCGACGGCGTGTCGGGGCAGAGGGCGACCATCGAGATCGCCGTCGCGAGGCCGGCGAGCACGATGCCGAGCGCGGGGATGTGCTTGGCGAATGCGTCGTAGCCGAGCACGGCGACCGCGAGCGCGAGCGCGCCGCCGATGGCGATCGCGCCGAAGACAATCGCGCCGAGGACACCGACCACGAGCGCCGCGAAGGCGATGTGGAACGCGCGGCGCGTCGAGAGCGAGCCGGACGGAATCGGTCGATCGGGCGCGAAGGCGCGGTCGTGCTTCGCGTCGAGGACATCGTTGAGCGCTGCGCCGAAGGCCATGAACCCGACCGCGAACGCGGCTGCGGCGATCATCGCGAGGACGGGGTTGAGCGCGCCGATGCTCGTCGCCGACGCCGTGGCGCCTTCGGCCGCCCGCGCGGCCTCGGTGCGCGCCATCAGCACCATCAGCCAGACATTCGCGACGGCCCCGAACGCGACCGGAAGCCGCGAGACTTCGGCTGCGGCGATGGTTCTGCGGACGAGCATGCGCATGGAGCGCATCGTATCGGTGCGGCGGGATGGCCTCCGTCTTCCCCGTCAGGGGCGGGGGCGCGTACCATTGCCGCCCCATGCACACCGCCGTCCCCCTCGCCTCCGATGCCCGCGGCCTCCGCGTCGCCATCGCGACCAGCCGCTACCACAGCGATGTGACCGGCCCCCTGCTGCAGGGGGCTCGCAACGCGTTCCTCGAGGCGGGTGGCCGGGAAGACGACCTCGTGCTCGTCGACGCCCCTGGGTCGTTCGAACTCGTTGCGATCGCGCAGGCGCTCGCGTCGCGCGCCGACATCGACGCCGTGGTGTGCCTCGGCTGCATCCTGACCGGCGAGACCACGCACGACCGCTACATCTGCGAGGCGGTCGCGAAC
>CAIXEV010000214.1 GCA_903918555.1 uncultured bacterium
CAGCACCTCGCGGTCGTCGGTGGAGACGGACTTCGGCGGGATGCGCGCCATGGTGGCGACGACGGCCTCCACGTCCTTGACCGCGATCACGCGCTTGCGCCGCCCGGCCGGCAGGAGCATCTGCGCCGCGCCGACCTCGTCGATCACGTCGATCGCCTTGTCCGGGAGCTTGCGGTCGTTGATGTAGCGCGCCGCGAGCTCGACGGCGGCGCGGATCGCGTCGGCCGTGTACTTCACGCGGTGATGCGCCTCGTAGTAGGGCTTGAGGCCCTTCACGATGCGGATCGTGTCCTCGACCGAGGGCTCGTTGACGTCGATCTTCTGGAACCGGCGGACGAGCGCGCGGTCCTTCTCGAAGTGGGTGCGGTATTCCTTGTAGGTCGTCGAGCCGATGCAGCGCAGCGTGCCCGAGGCCAGCGCCGGCTTGAGCAGGTTCGAGGCGTCCATCGAGCCGCCGGAGGTCGCGCCCGCGCCGATCACGGTGTGGATCTCGTCGATGAAGAGGATCGCGTTGGGCTGCTGCTCGAGTTCCGAAAGCACCGCCTTGAGGCGCTCCTCGAAGTCGCCGCGATAGCGCGTGCCGGCGAGCAGCGTGCCCATGTCGAGCGAGTGGATGACCGCGTCCTTGAGGACCTCTGGGACCTCGCCCTTCACGATCTTGCGCGCGAGGCCCTCGGCGATGGCCGTCTTGCCGACGCCCGGGTCGCCCACGTAGAGCGGGTTGTTCTTGAAGCGCCGGCAGAGGATCTGGATCGTGCGATCGACCTCGGCCGCGCGGCCGATCAGCGGGTCGATCTTCCCCTGCGTCGCCTTCTTGTTGAGGTTGACGCAGTAGGTCAACAGCGCCTCCTGCGGCTTCTTCTGCTGGGACTGCTTCTCGCCGCCCTGCGGCTTCTCGCCGCCGCCCTGCTGCTCCTCGTCGGAGCCGCGCACGCGCCGCGCCTCGTTGCGTCCCGGGACCTTCGCGACGCCGTGCGAGATGTAGTTCACCGCGTCGAGGCGCGACATGTCCTGCTCCTGCAGGAAGAACACGGCGTGGCTCTCGCGCTCCGAGAACATCGCGACGAGCACGTTGGCGCCGCTCACCTCCTCGCGCCCGGAGGACTGGACGTGGATCGCGGCGCGCTGCAGCACGCGCTGGAAGCCGGCGGTCGGCTTGGCCTCGCCGCCGCGGTTCGACACCAGCCCGCGCAGCTCGGCGTCCAGGTAGCCCTTGAGGTCCTCGCGCAGCTTGTCGACGTCGACGCCGCAGGCCTTGAGCACGGCGACCGCGTCCGGGTCCTCGGTGAGCGCCATGAGCAGGTGCTCGAGCGTCGCGTATTCGTGGCGACGCTCGTTGGCATGGGCGAGTGCCCGATGCAGGCTCTGTTCGAGGTTGCGCGAGAGCATGGGCGTGAGGGCTCCGTTCCCGAGGCGAGCGTCCGCCGCGACGGCGGCGACCCGCTCGTGTCGACGAGACCTTAGCAAAGATGGATCGGCGCGGTCGGCAGAAAAGACGCGACGCCCGCGCGAAGACAGGAACGCCGACCGACGGACCGCGCAGCCGGCCGGGCCAAGCCCGTCCCGGGCGGCAGCGACGCGCGGGGCGTCACTCCTTCTCGAGCGTGCAGCGCAGCGGGTGCTGGTTGCGGCGCGCGAACTCGGTGACCTGGTTCACCTTGGTCTCCGCGACCTCGTAGGTGAAGACGCCGCACAGGCCGACGCCGCGGCGGTGCACGTGGAGCATGATCTGCGTCGCCTCCTCGCGGCTCTTCGCGAAGAAGCGCTCGAGCACGTGGACCACGAACTCCATCGGCG
>CAIXEV010000215.1 GCA_903918555.1 uncultured bacterium
ACAAGGAGGCCGAGGAGCTCATCCAGATCGGCGCCTACGCGAGGGGCTCGAACCCCGAGATCGACGCAGCGATCGGCCTGAAGCCCACGCTCGAGAAGTTCCTGCGCCAGGGCTCGCACGAGCGCTTTGAGCTCCCGTACACGCTGCGCGGGCTGGTCGAACTTTCGCTTTCTGCCGAAAGTGCGGGCAAGCGACCGCCCGGACAGGGCGGCGCGCCCGCAAGACCGGCCAACGCCGCGCCGATATCCCGATAGCACCGTCCACCCGCCGTTCCGCTTCCACCATGGCACGATTTCGATTCACGCTCGCCCGACTGCTCGACCGCCGCCTCAAGGAGGAGGAGGCGCGTCGCCTCGTGCTCGTGAAGCTCGAGGGTCACCGCCGCGCGCTCGAAGACTCGCTGCGCGATCGCCAGCGCGAGATCACCGCCGGTCGCGATGAATGGCGGCGCCAGCTCGTCGGCGAGATCGATCCTGCGGCGCTGCGTCACCAGGCGGGCGCAAGCATCGGCCTCCTGCGCAAGGCGCAGCGGACCGTGCTCGAGATCGCGGGCATGGAGAAGGGCCTCATCCGCGCCAAGCAGGACCTCGTCGAGGCCGCGCAGGCGCGGCGCGCGCTCGAGATCCTCCGCGAGCAACGCCTCGCTGCGTTCCGCGCCGTCGAGGCGCGCCGCGAGCGCGACCAGCTCGACGAATTCGCCCAGGAGATGGACCGCCGCGCCCGGCTCGAGCGCGAGCAGAACGAAGGACGAGGTGCCGCATGATGAAGCTCATCAAGATCCTTGCGATCGCCAATCTGCTCGCCGTCGTGGGTTTCGTCGGGTGGCTGGTGGCCACCGATCGCGTCAACCGCGAGCGGCTCGAGCGCGTCCGTGAGATCTTCCATCCCACGATCGCGGCCGAGAAGACCGCCATCGCCGAGACCGAGACGAAGGCCGCGGAGCAGGTCAAGCTCGCGGAGGAGCAGAAGCGGCTGCTCGAGACGCCGATGCCGCGCACCGAGCAGATCGTGTCGGCGGAGCGCTTCCAGCAGCGGGCGGCGCTCGCGGTGCGGAGCCTGCAGGACGAGCAGCGCCGGTTGCTCGAGGACCTGTCGAGCCGCGAGCGCGGCGTCACCGAGCGCGAGGAGGCGCTCGCGAAGCGCCAGACCGACTGGGAGACCTCCATCTCCGAGGAGAAGGAGCGGCAGACCAAGGACCAGTTCCGCAAGGCCGTGCGGCTCCTCGAGTCGGCGCCTGCCAAGCAGGGCAAGGAGTGGATCCTCGAGCTGGTGAAGTCGAACCGCGAGGATCAGGCCGTGGCCTATCTCGACGCGATGAACCCCGCGAAGTCCGCCGGCCTCCTCAAGGCCTTCAAGGGCGAGGGCGAGGCGAAGGTGGCGACGGATTTGCTTGAACGCCTGCGACAGCTTGGTCTCGAGAGCGAGATCAACGCAGGAGCACCAAATGGCGTCAATTCTGCCGAGTCAGCAGCCGATTCTGCCCGCGCGAACCCAGCCGCCCCAGCCGGCAGGCCCGCGGGTCCAACCACGAACGGACCGGCCAAGCTTCCGGGAAGTGCTGGGGCGTGACCTCGGTTCCGCGGACTCGGCGCAAGCGACCGAGCGACTGAACGACGCGGCATCCGCGCGATCCGCGCGGGGCAATGAACGGAACGACGAGGTCGCTGTGCGGCAGGCGTCGGACGCCGACGGCCGCGCGGCGTCCGAAGGCGCCAGCAGCCTCGGTTCGCGCGACGAGACGAGTGTCGGCGACGGGAGCGCGCGTGACGACGGCGCCACCGAGACGCCGGTCGACAGCGAGAACCCGCGCTCCGACGAGACGACTCCCGACACGATGGCGATGGAGGAAGCCGCAGCGTCGGTGATCGCGACGCCGG
>CAIXEV010000216.1 GCA_903918555.1 uncultured bacterium
ATCGCACTCGATCCCGCAAATCTCCGGCAGCTTGCCGCGTCGATCGATGTGATTGTCGCCGCGACCGAGCCCGATGAAGCCAGGCGCGCGGAACGCAGGCTCGAGCTCCTCGGCCTCGTCGATCGCGTCGGTACGAATGCCTGGCAGGCGAGCGACGCGTTTGCAGTCCCGCGCGGCGGGCTCTTCGGCGAGTCGGAAGCCGCGCGCCTCCACCGCGAGCATGCGCTCTTCGAGATTCGTTCGTACAGCCTGCTGCTTCGGCTGCTCGTGCAGGATTCGCTCGAGAAGGCGCCGCCCGAACTCGTCGACGAGACCGACCTCGCGCGTCGCAAGGAAGAACTGCGGGCGATGCGGCGCACCATGCTCGGCAAGACACCCAACGCGGCCACGCCGTAGCCCGTACGCGCAACTGGTATCGTCGGCAGCGGAGTTCGAGACCGTGCGAGAGACCGACATGACCGACTGGCAACCCACCCTCCGCGGCGAGCGCGTCACGCTGCGCCCGATCCGCGCCGATGGCCCCTCGTCCGACCTCGACGCGATGCACGCCGCCGCGAGCGACCCCGCGGTGTGGGCGCAGCATTCCGAGACGAATCGGCATGAACGCGCCGTGTTCGAGCGCTTCTTCAAGGGCGCGGTCGAGTCGGGCGGCGGCCTCGTGATCGTCGACAACGCGACCGGCCGCGTGATCGGCTCGAGCCGCTACTACGACTGGAACCCCGCCGACGAATCCGTCGTGATCGGCTACACCTATCTCGAGCGCGCGCACTGGGGCGGCACCACGAACCGCGAGGTAAAGGCGCTGATGATCGCGCACGCGTTCCGCTTCGCGCGCACCGTGTGGTTCCATGTCAGCCCGGGCAACGCCCGCTCGCAGCGCGCACTCGAGAAGATCGGCGCGCGCTTCGACCGCGAGGAGATGGTCCCCGTCGGCGGTGTGCCGAGCGCGCGGATGATGTACCGCGTGGATCGGGCGTGAGGCGAATGGCGGTTCTGGAGGGCGAGGGATCGATGACTACGCCCCGGAGAGTCGGAACGGTGGCGATGGGACCGGTTTCGACGGAACGAACGGTGAGAATGGAACTCGATGTTGCGGCGGTTCGGCTGGCGACGGTGGCGCGGGTGGCAATGGCGGGATCCCTGGGAAGGGCGGCGCGAAGGACAGGTACGGCTATGCGATTCGAGGAACAGGCGGACCCCGGGGAACGAAGGGGAAAGGACCTGCTGGGGACGGCGAGAACGGCGAGAGCGGCGCACATGGCACGGGCACCCGCGGAGGCGAAGGGCAGAAGGGCAATGACGGCTCGACTTGCTGAGATTCACCCGCGGCCTCGCTGATGGATCGCGCATCAGCCGATTCCATCCCGAGGAATCAAGCGGCCGAGTTCGCGTGGCTCTCCGCTCACTCCCATCAGCGCGGATTCGATGCCGCTGGGTATTATGCTGTCACTTGTCATGGCGACCAGTTCGCGGCTGCTCCTACTCGTCACGCTCGGCGCGCTGTGGAGTCTCGTCATCGCGGCGCTCGCGATGTCCTTCGAGAGGGTGGTTGGAGCGGGATGGATCGGTGCTCACGGGTCTCGTGAGTCTCTGCGCGGCGACGATGCCGCCACGCACGGTTGGCCGAGGGATGTCGATCCGCCATGGCCGTCGCCGAGCGGACTCTCGGTCGTGTCCATTCCTGCGTATCGGCAGATTTCCGCTTGGAGGGAGGATGCCGCCGGCGACCACGACCCGTTCTCCATGACTCACGTCGAGTATGGGTGGCCCTGTGCAATCTGGTCGTCGACCAGCTTCTGGTGTCGCGATTTGAGCCAAGCGCAGCAACCGCTGTGGTCGCCGGCCTGGGAAACCGGGCAGGAGTTTCATTGGCGCGGGCTTGCGCTCTGCACGGCTGCATGGGCGCCGATCCTCATGGCGTGCGATGTGCTCGCCCGTCTTTGGCGGAGGCGCGCGCACGGCGCAGGCCCTTCGCATGCGCCGGAGATCAAAAGGTTGCCAAGGCTTACAAGACGCCGCGCTGCGGTCACGGCGATCTTGGGATTGTTGACAAGCGTGGTGGTTGCCGGTGCCGCCATCGGATTCAATCGACTCGGAGGATTGAACTGGGACTGGGTCAGGGGCGTGCGCTGGGGTCAACGCGCGTTCGTCGACCGAGAGGGCGGAAGCGAGGCAGCACGCCGCGGGTGGCCCGTCGCGGTGGATCCAGCATGGCCGAAACCAGATAGTTGGATGCTCCAAGAGCTCCCCGGAATTCGGTCATTCCAGTGCACGCGCGAACCGACCGACCCTGATCCGCGGGGGGTTGACCTGCTGCACACCGAGTA
>CAIXEV010000217.1 GCA_903918555.1 uncultured bacterium
AGCGGCCACGCATCGCGCGCCAGGTGGTGATGGCCATCGGCGGCAGGCCGCCGATCACATGCGCGGCGTGCAGCCCGGTCAGCACATAGAAGCTCCAGGCGTAGAGGTTGTCGGTGATGGTGAGGTTCTCGCGCACGAGCTGCGCCCACGCGACGCCCTGCATCACGAGGAACGCCAGCGCGAGCAGCATCGTCACCACCATCATGCCGCCCTGGCGCGGGTCGCCGGAGCGCCCGGCGGCCACAGCGCGCTGCATCGTGAAGCTCGAGACGAGGAGCGCCAGCGTGCTCACGAGAAGAAGCTCGGGCGGCGGCGGCGCGTCGGCCGGCACAAAGGTCTCGCCATTGTCGATCCGCACCACCAGGTATCCGAGGATCGTGGCGACGAACAGCACGCCGAGCACGATCAGGAACAGCCACATGCCAAAGCGGCCCGCTTCAAAGCGGGCCGCCGGGTCGTCGAATGGGGTGTCGCGTTCCATCATGGCGTGCACCGGGCGCTCCGGGCAGGTTCGTCCTGACGGAACCGTGGCGCGGGTGCCGGGCGCGGGTCACTTCTTGGTGATCGGCGCGTAGGGAGCGTTCGCGTCGAGGTACGCCTGCACCTTCGCCGGGTTGCCCTTGTTGATCGTCGGCTGGTACTGGCCGACATCCATCATGCAGAACACCATCATCAGCACCACGAACAGCATCGAGCCGACGAGGACCATCAGGTTGAACGGCCGGTCCCAGCGGAGGTGCATGAAGAAGAGCGACACGAGGGTCGCCTTGACGACCGCGATGCCGATCGCGAGGTAGATGTTCGCCTCGCCGAGGTCGATGTAGCGCGCCGCCACCGTGATGATGGTCAGGAACAGGAGCGCGAGACCCGTCGCAAACAGCGTCGAGTACGGCACGAGGTGGCCGACGAGCGGCTGGGGCTCGTCACCGTGGGAGTGGGCTGCGTGTGATGCGCTTGCCATGGTCGGTCCTTTGGTCGCGTGTCGGTGCGGCGCGGGGCGCCCTCGCCGTGCGTGAATCGTCCGTCAGTGGATGAGGTAGAAGAGCGGGAAGAGGAAGATCCACACGAGGTCGACCACGTGCCAGTAGAGGCCGACGAGATCGACGGGCGTGAAGTAGTCGCTGCTGTAGGCGCCGCGCATCGCCATCACGAGGAGCCAGCCGATGACGCCCACGCCGATGACCACGTGGATGCCGTGCAGGCCGGTCATGATGTAGTAGATGGCGAAGAACTTGTGCGTGTTCGCCGGCATCACCGGGTCAAGCAGGTGATCCTCGTTCTGCGGCTTGAGGTGCGCAGGCTCCTGCGCCTTCTCGACGAGCGCCACGGTCGCGACGCCGTCCGGGCCAGCCTTGGGCAGCGCGATCGCGGTGCGGTCGGCGGGCGGGAGCGGCACGATCGGGTCGGCCTTCGCGCCGGCCGAGGGATTCGGCGCGGAGATCGCGAGCACCGGGTTCTCGACCGGCTTCGGCTCCACCTTGACGAGCTCGGCGTCCTCGGCGTCGACGGGCTGGTAGAACGCCATGCCCCACTTCAGGTTGAGGTGGAACTTGTGCGCGTACTCGAAGTACTTGATGACGAGGAAGCCGAGCGCGCCCGCGAGGGTGAGCGAGAGGCAGGCGACGAGCAGGCCCTTCTTGTTGGTCTGCGCGGCGCGCACGCCGACGGCCATCGTGAGGCTCGAGAGGATCAGCACGCAGGTGTTGATGCCGCCGAGGATGGTGTCGAGGTAGTTGCTCGCGTACGAGAAGACCTCGGGGTTCTTGAAGCGCATGATCGCGTACATCACGAACAGCGCGCCGAAGAAGAGGACTTCCGTGGCGAGGAACACCCACATGCCGAGCTTGCCCGACTCGAACTGCTGGTTCGGGGTGTCGAAGTGGTGGGCGAGGAACGGATACTTGGCGTGGTCGCCATGGCCGTGATGGCCGTGGTCGTCATGCCCTGCGTGGGTGGCGTCGGAGTGCGCGTGCGACACGGATCAGTGCCCCTTTCCTGAACTGGCCGATGCGGCGTGCGCCTCGGAGTCGACCACATAGCCCTGCTGCTTCTCGTCCCAACGCACGGCGCTGAAGTCGTAGCAGTCGCCGACGCGCGGGGTCTTGGAGAAGTTGTCATGCGGCGGCGGCGAGGTGCACTGCCACTCGAGGCTCGCGCCGCCCCACGGATTCGCCGGCGCCTTCTTGCCCGCGAAGAGCGAGTGGAGCAGGTAGATGCCCGTGATGACGAAGCCGAGCGCCATGATGTACGAGCCACCGGTCGAGAGGTGGTGGTAGATGCGGAAGGTCTCCGCCATGCCCTCGAGCTGGTCGTAGGTGTAGTAGCGGCGCGGCATGCCCTGCGAGCCCAGCATGAACTGGGTGAAGAAGGTCAGGTTGAAGCCGATGAAGACGAGCGCGCAGGCGATGCGGCCCCAGAACTCCGAGTACATCACGCCGAACATCTTCGGCCACCAGTGGTGGAGGCCGCCGATCATGGCGATCAGCGCGGAGCCCATCATCACATAGTGGAAGTGCGCGACGACGAAGTAGGTGTCGTGCAGGTGGATGTCGGTCGAGAGGACGGCGAGCGGGATGCCCGTCAGGCCGCCGATCGTGAACAGGAAGATGAACGACAGGCCGTACAGCATCGGCGTGTTCAGCGAGATCGAGCCCTTGTAGAGGGTCGCGAGCCAGTTGAACACCTTGACCGCGGACGGGATCGCCACCGAGAAGGTGATGGCCGAGAAGAGCACGTTCATGAGCGCCGACTGGCCGCTCGTGAACATGTGGTGGCCCCACACGAGGAAGCTGAAGATCGCGATCGCGATCGAGCTGAACGCGATGAAGCGGAAGCCGAAGATGTGGCGGTGGCTGTGGACCGCGATGATCTCGCTGATGATGCCCATGCCGGGCAG
>CAIXEV010000218.1 GCA_903918555.1 uncultured bacterium
CCGAAGACGAATGCCGCCGCGCCGAAGACGAACACGGCCGCGCCGAAGTCGAACGACGCCGCGCCGAAGACCATCGGCCGCTGAGCCTCGCGGTTCAGTTTGCAAGCCCTCGCGGGCGACGCATCAACGCGGTGCGTCGCCCGCGGTCTTTTTCGCCGTTCCTTCGATCGCATCCTCGCTCTTGCCCCACCCGAGCCCGCGTTCGCGGCGCGCCGGATCGCTCGGTTGCCACGCGCGGTCGCGCCGGTCCTCGGGCCACGCCTCGCTGTGGTAGCTGCCGTCGGGCAGCGCCGTCATGCGCGCGAAGCCCGTCGGAAACGCGCGCTCGCGCGTGAACGGGTGGACGCGCTCCGCGAGGCTCTCGTTGACAAACCGCGCTTCGTCGAGCCTGCACCACGCTTCGCCCGCTGCGCAGCCGACGGCCATCGCGGCAAGCAGGATCCACGCGAGCCGCTTCACGGGCCGCGCGCCCAGCACCCACGCCGGCAGCGGGCTCGTCGCGCGGCCGCATTCGGTGCAGGTCCCGCGGCCCTCGTGCGGGTAGGCGCAGTGCGGGCACTGGCCGCGCCCCGCGCGGCGGTCGGCGGGGATGTGGATCCAGAAGATCTCGGCGAAGTCCGCGAACGGCACCAGCCACCACAGGAAGATCGACGCCAGCGCCGTCGAGAAGACCGCGGCCGTGATCGCTCCTGCGCCGACCTCGAAGCCGCCGATCAGCGCCCGCGCCCCGCAGTAGCTGATGAAGAGGAACACGGCCGAAAGCGCGAAGAGCGCGCCGAACGCGAACGCGTTCGCGCCATCGGGCGCCCGAAGCTGCTCGACGGAGGCCGGCTGTGTTGCCTTCGCGGGATCCATGCTCCTCACGATAGCGCGCGGCCGGCTGAAACCCATCATCCTCCGATCCTTACACTGCCCGACATGGTTGCGGACGCGTCACAAACACCGGAACGGGCGGGACCGCTCGCGATCGACATCGTCGATGTCACCAAGATGTATGCAGGACGCGTGCACGCGCTGCAGGGCGTCTCGATGCAGGTCGGGCGAGGCGAGATCTTCGGGCTTCTCGGTCCGAACGGCGCCGGCAAGTCGACGCTCGTCAAGATCATGACCACGATCGTGCGGCCGACGACCGCGACGGGCACGATCCTCGGGGCGCCGATCGGCCACCGCCCGACGCTCGCGCGCGTCGGCTACCTGCCCGAGCACCACCGTTTCCCGCAGTACCTCACGGGCCGCCAGTGCGTCGAGTTCTTCGGCGCGATGAGCCTCATGCGCCGCGCCGACCGCAAGCGCCGCGCCGCGGAGATGCTCGAGGTCGTCGGCATGAGGTCGTGGGGCGACCGCCGCGTCGGCACCTATTCGAAGGGCATGCAGCAGCGCACGGGCCTCGCGGCCGCGCTCGTCAACGACCCGCAGCTCGTGATCCTCGACGAGCCGACCGACGGCGTCGACCCGGTCGGCCGCCGCGAGATCCGCGACCTCCTCGTCCGCATGCGCGACGACGGCCGCACCGTGTTCCTCAACAGCCATCTCTTGAGCGAGGTCGAGCTGGTGTGCGACCGCGTGGCGATCATGCTGAAGGGCAAGGTCGAGCGGCAGGGGTCGCTTCACGAACTCACGCACGAGAGCCGGCGCTGGAAGATCACGGTCGAAGGCCCGATGCCCGCGTGGGTCGCGGAGTTCGGCGCCGCCGCGGTCGACCGCGGCCGCACCTCGGTCGAGTTCAAGACCGAAGACCTCGCGCGCGTCCAGTCGTGCATCGACCGGCTGCGCGCGGAGGGACTCGTGATCGTGGGCATCACCGAGACGCGCGAGAGCCTCGAGGATCTCTTCATGCGGCTGGTGCGCGATGTCGACGGCCGCGTGGCGGCGGTGGGCGCAGGCAATGTCAACACGACGATGCGAGGTGCGCGATGAACGGCGCTGACGGACAGGCGTTGCCGCGGCTCTCGGCGGCGGACTACTTCGTGCAGACCTGGGGCGTGCTGGTGGCCGCGTACCGCGAGCTCAACGCGCGCAAGCTGTTCTGGGTGGCGCTCGTCCTCAACGGACTCGTGATCGCGGCGATGGCCGCGGTCGGCGTCGACGAGAAGGGCGTGTCGGTGTTCGGCTTCGACCTGCCGATCCCGCTCGTCAACACCACGACCTACCCCGACGGCAAGCTCTACAAGTTCATCTTCGTCGGGCTCGGCGTCGGCGTGTGGCTCGCGTGGCTGTCGACCATCCTCGCGCTCCTCTCGACCGCGTCGATGTTTCCCGACCTCGCGTCGGGCGGCGTCGACACGATGCTGTCGAAGCCGATCGGCCGCACGCGGCTGTTCGTCACCAAGTTTGTCAGCGGCCTTCTCTTCACCGCGGTGCAGGTGACGGTGTTCGCGCTGCTCGGGTTCCTCGTCATCGGCATCCGCGGCGGTTCGTGGGAGTGGGGGCTCTTCGTCGTCGTGCCGCTGATGGTGGTGTTCTTCAGCTACCTCTTCAGCGTGCAGGCGGTGGTCGGCATGATCACGCGCTCGCCGATCGCGTCGGTGATCGTCACGCTTCTCTTCTGGATCTTCGTGTTCCTCGTCGACGCTGGCGAGCGCTTCACCATGGTCGGCGTCATCTCGGCCCGCCTCGAGATCGCGGGCATCGAGGCGCGCATGGAGAAGGTCGAGGACGAGGAGCGCAAGAGCGGATTCACCAAGCGCCGCGACGACCGCCTCGAGACGCTGCCGAACTGGGAGCTCGCGCACGACATCTTCTACGCGGTGAAGACCGCGCTGCCCAAGACCTCCGAGACCGCCGGGCTGACGACGCGCGCGCTCGCGCTGACGACCGAGATGCCCGTTGACGAAGAGGAGCAGCAGGTCGACGAGCAGGAGCGCCGCCGCCGCGGGCTGTTCCGCTCGGAGTTCGTGAGCCCGCGCAAGTTCGAGGCCGCGATCAACCAGGAGTACGAGTCCCGCAACGTGTGGTGGGTCGTCGGCACGAGCCTCGGATTCGTCGGCGTGATGCTCGGGGTCGGCGTGTGGTACTTCCGCCGACGGGACTTCTGAATCGCGATGGGTGAGGGGATCGACTCCGACACGCAGGACGACTTCAACGGGCGGACCCGATGAATTCACGGCAGGCCAGAGCCTGCTGGCACCCAGGGTTTGAGCGCTCGCAACCTTCTTCGCAACTTGCTCGCTTCGGCGTGGATGGCGTCGTCTCGCCTATGCGCGGCCGAGTTCGGTTCCGCGGTCGCGCGCGGCGCGCAGCGTCTCGAGCATGAGCGTGTCGATCCCGCCCGTGCGCGCAGCGGTGTCGTCCATGCGCGCGAGGCCGGCCGTCGTCGTGCCGCCCTTGCTCGTCACGCGCGCGCGCAGCACATGCGGTTCGTCGTCGGTCTTCTCGAGGAGCGCGGCGGCGCCGATGAGCGTCTCGCGCGCAAGCGCCGCGGCCTTGTCCTCGGGCAACCCAAGCGACTCGGCCGCAGCGGTCCACGCCTCGAGGAACCGGAACACGAACGCGGGCCCCGACCCGCTCACCGCGGTCACGGCGTCGAACAGCGCCTCGGGCACGCGCACGGTCTTGCCCACCGAGGTGAACAGCTGCTCGACGCGCGCGAAGTCTTCCTCGAGCACATCCGCGTCCGATGCAACCGCCGTGATGGCGCGCCCGACCGCAGCGGGGGTGTTCGGCATCGCGCGCACCACGCGCGTGGCGCCGCCGAGCGCATCGCGGATCGCGTTGCTGCGCACGCCGGCCATCACCGAGATGACCAGCGGTCCGTCGGCGCCGATCTTCCCAAGGCTCTTCGCAGCCTCCGCGAAGCTCTGCGGCTTCACCGCGAGGAGCACCACCTCCGACTCGCCGATCTTGGCGTGGTCGGCCATCCGCAGGCCGTGCTCTTTCGCGCGCACCAGCTGCGCCGCCTCAGGGTCGATGGCGCCGATCTCGCTCGGGGCCGCGATGCCCGACTCGATCGCGCCGCGCGCGATCGCCTGTCCGAGGTTTCCGAAGCCGACGATGACGAGGCGTGGAGACATGGGCGCAAGGTAGTCAGGGGCGGCGTCTTGCGTGCGGCTGATATTCGGCCGCCGTCGGCCGCGGCGGGAGCGC
>CAIXEV010000219.1 GCA_903918555.1 uncultured bacterium
GGCAGCGGAGCTCACGGCATCACAACGCACGGCAGCACAGCGCACGGCAGCACAACGCACGGCAGCACAACGCACGGCATCACAACCCACGGCAGCACAACGCACGACATCACAACGCACGACAGCACAACTCACGCAAGCACATTCCACGACAGCACAAAGGCGCAACACAACAAGACACAACCAACTCAAACATCAGCGGAGAACACCATGACCAGCAACCCCTTCAACCCCAACCCCAAGCGTTGGCGCCCCGGCTCGAACAGCCGCGCGCGCGCTGCGAACCGCGCGTGGCACGCACCGCGTCCGCGCGCGTGGGCGGTCGTTGTCGAGTCGATGCCCGTCGAGATCACCGCTGACACCGAACACAACCTCCAGCGGACGGCGGGCCTGTGGGGGACCCGCCGTCCGTCTGGAGGTCGAGCTCTTCGCGCGCTCGTCCGCGGTCGGCGTCGCACGCAGCGCGTGCGCCCGCGCGGCGCGGCGCCGAACCCGAACCTCGCGTGCCGTTCGGTCATCGACTTCATGGGCTTCGATGCCGAAGGCAACCCGCAGTACGCGCTCCTCCTCAGCGAGCGTGGCGGCGCACCCGAGGTGGTCCTGACGCTCGATCACCCCGGAAAGGTCTCCTATCGGGCGGGGCGCTTCCTGCAGCCCGGCCTCGTGACGGAGATCTCGGAGGTCGCGCTGCTCTCGCTCATGCTTCACCAGCCGATCTGGGTCGTGAACTCGCCAGACAGAGGTGCCGACGCCGCGAGTGACGCAGACCTGTCGCCTGCCTCGCTCGAATCCGAGCTCAAGCGCCCGGCGATCGTGGCAAACGGCATGACCGTGATCACGAAGGGCTGGTTGGAAACCGTGTTCGGGCCTCGGCTCTCGATGCGGCGGTGGCGGCGACTTCGTGCCGCTCTGCGACAGCGGCGCCAGCAGTGCGAGCGGCAGCAGGGGCCGGAGCCAGGCGCGTCGCCTGAGTCTCAGGCGGGACCCGAAGCTGCGGATTGAGTTCGAGTCAAGCCCGCGGAACGAGCAGTGTGGCCGGGGAGGAAGCGATCGGTGAGAGCGCGCGCCCGTGTCGTCTGGGCGCAGGCTCCTCGTCACGCGAAAGGGGAGAAAGGGGAGAAAGGGGAGAGAGGGGAGAAAGAGGAATCGACATGACACACGCACAACTCACAACTTCCACCGCCGCGCTGCCGATCTCGTCCGACGCGCTCTCGGCGGCGCTCGGCGAACTCTGCGAGCGCTTTGGCGCGCGCGGCTACCAGCGCGACATCGCGCTCGAGGCGCTCGGTCACCTGACGGGGCCGGCGCCCGCGGGTGTCGCGCGCCTCGACGGCCGCCGCAGCCGCTCGGCGCTCATCCAGGCGCCGACGGGCGCGGGCAAGACCTTCATCGGCCTCCTCTGCGCCCGCGCGCTGAGCATGCTGCTCGGCGTGCGCATCGGCTGGTGCGCCGGCCGGCGCGAACTCCTTCGTCAGGCGGCCTCCGAGAACGCGAAGTTTGGCTTCGACAACCAGCTCGCGTTCATCTCGATGTTCGACCGGACGCCTCCGAAGGTCGATCTTCTCGTGGTCGACGAGGCCCATCACGACGGAGCGATGTCGATGGCGACCCTGCATGGGTGCATCGATCCTGCCTTCGTGATCGGTCTCACGGCGACGCCGTTTCGCCGCGACCGCGTGAAGCTCTGCTTCGAGAAGACCGTGAAAAGTTGTTCGATCCAGATGCTCGTCGACGACGGGTACCTGAGCGAGTACCGGCACTTCATGCTCGAGCGGTGGAACCCCGAGGAACTCGCGGCGCTCTACGCGGGCGAACGGGAGAAGTGGGGGCGTTCGCTCCTCTTCTTCCGCACGCTCGCGGAGGCGCGGCGCTGCGTGTCGGCGATGCGCGCATCCGGGGTGCGCGTCGAACTCGTCACGGGCTCGAGCGACCGCGACGCGCAGCTCGCCGCCTTCAGCGCCGGTGCGGTCGACGCCCTCGTCTCGATGAATGTCCTGACCGAGGGCTTCGACTGCCCGTCGCTGCGCACCGTGTTCTGCCGCCCGTCGTCGCGGCTGCCGACCGTGCAGATGTGCGGCCGCGTGTTCCGCAAGGACCCCGCGGCGCGCATCAAGCAGGTCGTGCAGAGCCGCGACACCGAACTGCCGTTCGCGCGCATCGTGCGTCCGACCGAGCAGTACCTGCTGACCGACGCGGGCTGGCGCTCGCTCGGCGCGACGCGGGCGCTCGATGCGGAGGTCGAGGCGATGCGCGTGACGCTCGCGCAGACGACGACGGCGCTTCCGAAGGCGATCCTCCGCGCGCAACGGCGCTCGCGGCGCGTTCGGCGTGAGA
>CAIXEV010000220.1 GCA_903918555.1 uncultured bacterium
ATACACCCCGCGGCCTGACCGCCAGAGGGAGCCGCCGCAGCGGCGACCGCTCAACCCACGGCCTTCGACCACGCGGCCTTCAGGCGCGACTGCGCCTCGTCGCCGGCGATGATGCGGGCGCTGATCTCGGCCGCTTCGTCGGCGATCGCGTCGTCGAGCGAGCCGTCGAGTTCATTGAGCCAGTGCTTCGTGGCCGCGAGCGCCTTCGGCCCGCCCTTCGCGAGGCGCTCGGCGAGCTGCTGCGCGGTCGCCGCGAGTTCGCCTTCGGCGACCAAGTGCGTCGCCAACCCGCGGCGGAAGCCTTCGTCGCCGCCCATCGTGCCGCCCGCAAGCAGCATCGCGCGCGCGGCGCCCGCGCCGATCTTCTTCATGAGCCACGGCGCGACGACCGCGGGGCAGATCCCGAGATCGACCTCGGGGTAGCCGAGCTTCGCCTCGGGGTGCGTGATCGCGAAGTCGCACACGACCATCAATCCGCAGCCACCGCCGATCGCGGCGCCCTGGACGCGCGCGATCGTGGGGATCGAGAGCCTGCGGATCGCGCGCGAGGTGCGCGACAGCGCGCGCAGCATGTCGCCCATCGCGACGGGATCGTCGGCGACGGCCTTCAGGTCCATGCCCGCGCAGAAACTCTTGCCTTCGCCGCCGAGGACGAGGACGCGCGCCGACGCGTCCTTCGCGACGGCGTCGACCGCTGCGCCGAGCGCCGCGATGAGTTCGCGCGAAAGCGCGTTGCGGGCCTCGGAGCGCGCGAGTTCGATGGTGTGGATGCCTTGGACAGCGCTGTGCTTGACGAGCATGGCCGAAAGCGTAGCAAGCGCGCGGGACGCTATCTTTCCCGCATGCTCCCCTACGAAATCCGCGACGGCGTGCATGTCATGTTCCTTCAGCCAAACCCCGAGAAGCCGCGCGGCGGCGTCGTGGTGCTCGATGCGTGGCTGATCGCGGAGATCCACGCGACGCTCGCGAAGATCGCGGCGGAGAAGCCGAAGGGGTTCGTGCTCGCGAGCGCGTCGCAGCGCGTGTTCGTGGCGGGCGCGGACCTCGCGGAGATCGACGCGCTCGATGACGCGGGGCTGCACGCGTATCTCAAGGCGGGCGCTGACGCGTTCGCGATGATTCCCGCGCTTGGTTGCCCGACCGCGGCCGCGATCCACGGCGCGACGCTCGGTGGCGGACTCGAGATCGCGATGCATTGCGACGCGCTCGTCGCGGCGATGCCCGCGGAAGGCGGCAAGCCGTGGCAGGTCGGTCTGCCCGAGGCCGGCCTCTGCATTTGCCCGGGCTGGGGCGGCACGCAGATGCTGCCGGCGCGCATCCTGCCGGCGCTTGCCGTCGAGCGCACCGCGACCGGCCAGACCTGGCCGTGCGGCGAGGCGCCGCAGTGCCTCTTCGATGTGCGCGCCGACGCGGGCAGCGGCGCGGACGGCGCCGTCGCCGCAGCGGTCGCGTGGGTGAAGGCGCAGGACGCGTCGACCGGCTGCTTCGTGTCGATGCACGCGCCGCGCCGCGCGATCTCGCCGAAGAACGCGGCCGCGATCACGCCGGTGTGCGACGAACTCGCGCCGAAGGTCGGCGGCACGAAGCACGGCGCCGCATGCCTCGACGCTGTGCGCGTCGGCCTCGCGAAAGGCTGGGACGCCGCGCTCGCGTGCGAACGCGATCACCTCGTGAAGCTGCGCCACACGCCCGAGGCGCGCGCGAAGCTGGATGCGTTCCTCAAGAAGTAAGCGTGATGAAATTCTGCTGAGTTTCGTCGCGCAGCCTAGATGGCGGGTATACTCGTGTAGCGCCGAAGGGCGCTTTCATTTGTCCCCCCCCCTGCGGCCAACCGCTGCAGGCAGCAGGCCGCCGCAAGGCGGCCTCGCTTCATTTTGGCGGTCGCGACTCGCTTCGCTTTCGCTCCCTCTGGAAGATCCGAACTCAAGCGCTGGCGGTCGCGACTCGCTTCGCTTTCGCTCCCTCTGGAAGATCCGAACTCAAGCGCCGGCGGTCGCGACTCGCTTCGCTTTCGCTCCCTCTGGAAGATCCGAACTCAAGCGCCGGCGGTCGCGACTCGCTTCGCTTTCGCTCCCTCTGGCGGTACGCACGCAATTCAGGGCGGTCGCGCTACCACCCTTCTGGCTTCTCGATCGCCCCACTCGCGTCCTGCAATCGATTGGGCAAGCGAGACTTCGCGAGATCGCTTCGGCGGATCGTCTTCATGAACGAGGCCTGCTCCGCCAGATGGCGCGACTGGCGACCCTGATGCGGGTTGATCACGCCGATCGGAACGCCGCCCTCGGTACGCGCAATCCGAACCGCGCGCGCGAGATCGCCGTCGTTGCTCACAACGGCCGCAGCCGACCAGCGGCGGCAGAGCACATGGTGTACAAGATCAACCGCAAGGTTGACATCAGTACCCTTCTCCGTCGTCTGAAGAACCGTGACGAGAGCCCCGGCCCGGCCGTCAGGCAACAAGAGCGGTAGCCGGCGTTGCCCGACGACATGGGTGCCGAGCACGATTTCCACACCACCTTGCGCCTGCACTGCACGGAGGAACAGGTCGTGCCGCCATGCTGCGCGACCATCGCTCACGCGATCATGCAGCGGCGCCGTGTACAGGTACACCTGCTCCACCGCATGCCGCGGACCAAGGATCCGCTGCGACATCCGCCGCAGGTCCACCCAGCGGATGCCGTGCGGACGCGCTGCGCCGTAGTAGAAGTTGAAGCCGTCGATGTAGACAGCCGTCGACACTGCGACCATGTCCCTTTCTCCTCGTGTTGTCCTCCGAGCCTTTCCTAGAACCCCATCAAGTGCGAAGCCGCCTGACGGCGGCTTGCGGCCTACCACCGAAGCGGTAGGGGAGTTGAACGCACAGCATAGATGGCTTGCGCGTCGCTCCTCGAATCTCCGCATGTTTTTCAGCGCGATTCCTACGCACACCCGCCCCAGCCGGCGAGCACGATCGCGAGGTCGGTGCCGTCGATCGCGCCGTCGTCGTTGCAGTCGGCCTGCGGGAACTTCGCGCCCGGCATGCCCCAGCGCGTGAGGATCGTCGCGAGATCGATGCCGTCGACGGACTGATCGTTGTTCGTGTCGCCCGGGCAGCACGAGCCGCCGTTCTCACAGCAGTCGGGGATGTTGTTGCCGTTCGCGTCGGGCAGTTGGCCCGCGCGGATCTGGCCGTAGTCGACGAGGCCGTCTGAGTTGCAGTCGGCGGACCATTCGATGAAAGCCTGGCAGTTTCCAGGTTTGTTCGTGATCGTGCTGTCGACCCATCGCAGTTCATCTGTGGGAACAGTGGTGGAAGCCAGAAAGTCATTTGACCCAAGAATGTTGGTCGGCTGATCGGGTCGCCAAGCTGTGAAACCCCACGGCTCGCCCGTCACCCATCGCCAACCGTCGCCTGGCTCGGAGTAGTTCGAACTACTGCGGTCTTGAAATCCGCCAAGCCAGCAGTCGTCAATCGAGTTTGGCGTCGTCGCGAATGCGAGATTCGCAGCGAACACCTGCTCCCCAGCGGTTGTCAGCGTGACGAGGTGCCCGCCTTGATTTTCTGCGTAGACCTTTGCATCGGTCCAGCGTACGAAGAAAGGTGCATCAAGCTGGTACCAATGCCCATTCCCCCCATCCTCCACGCGCCACTGCACCGCGTCCTGCGCGCTCGCGCCTGCCGACACCGCCGCTGCGACTCCGATCGCCATCAACTGCTTCATCTCTGGTGACTCCCCTGCTTGGGCCTTCGAGGCCTGTCGGGCGCCCGCGGGGGACATCGCCGCGGCCTGCGCCGATCGCGGGGATCCGCTCGTCGCCGCCCCATGCGCGGCGAGCGCGAGAATCAGCGCAAATCCCGCGAAAGCGCGGCTCCGAGAACCGCGCGGCCGCGCCGACTCGTCCGCAAGGTCGAGGATGCGCGCGGCGGTGCGGGTGTCCATGGCGGAGATCATCGCAGGTTCGCAGACGGGTATCCGCAAGACGGCCAAGCATGCGCGCGACAGGCCAAGCCGAGCGCGGAGCGAAGCGAAGCGCGAGCAGGTTGGCAACGACTTCGCCACCCGTGCCCTGCGACGCCGGCCATCGACCGCTCAAGGCCGTCTGGAATCGAGCGCGCGCCTGGCGCCACAACTGCGACTCCAAGAGTGCTGCTCACACTCCATCAAGCATCCAAAGCAACTGCGGCAGGTCCACGATGACGATCTGCCACAAGACATCGGGGTCGATGTCGTCGTACGCATGAATCAGCCGGTTCCGCGTCTCCTTGATGGCGCGCCACGGCACCTCGGGAAACCGCGCGCGCGACGGGTCATCGACGCGCGTCGACGCCTCGCCGACCAGTTCGATCAACCGCGTCAGCGCAAGAAAGAGCGTGCGATCCGAATCGAGCGCGTCACGCGTCTTTCCCGACGCCAGTTCGACCGCTTCCGCCGCGAAGTCGCGCATCTGGCGAAGCGCGACCGCCGGGTCACGCCGCGTCATACAGCACCTTCGCCTGATGCAGCGCCTCCTCGCGGAAGTGCTCGCTCAGCATCTTCTCGGTGTTGACATCGACCTTCCGGCCCAGGATCTCGGCAAGTTCATCCCCAAGCGCGAAGAACCCGAAGCCCGGCGTCCGACCTGGCAGAAAGTCGATCAGAAGATCGACATCGCTGCGCGCTGGATCGAAGTCGCCACGCACAGCCGAGCCGTAGACCCGAATGCGACGAATGCCCTTCTCCACGCAGAAGCGACGCAAAAGGCCAGCATCGACCTTCGTCGGATCGAATGCCGCCCCTTCGAAGTTGGTCGGATCGGTCGTCACAGGAATGAGTTTATCAGCGAAGGATCTCAAAACCATCGGAACGACGCTTGCCGACATCAAATCCGTTGTCACCCCGACCGCTCACAACACCGCGCGCACCCGCGAGATCTCGTCATCAAGTTCGCGCTCGGGCACGCCTTCCTCGCGCAGCACCTCGGCAAGCGCCGCGCGCACGCGTTGCGCAACGAGGCGCGTCGCGCCCGCGCACTGCTGCTCGCTCTTCCCCACTTCGCGCGCGAACACCGCGTACGGCTGGCCGTCGATCGCGTGGCGCCTGAAGATCTCGAACTCGACCGCGCGGCCTTCAGCAAGCAGCTTCGCCTCGACCCGCGCCGTCGCCTCGCGCACGACCGCGAGCGCCCACGCGCGCTCGAATTCCGACTCGCCGCGCGCATCGACTCCCGCACGCGCATCAAGCTCGCGCGGCTCGACCGCGCCGCCACGCGCGGCCGCACGCGCGCGGTCGCGCGCCACGCCCTGCCCGTAGAAGAGCATCCCGTTCATCAACCAGCGTCGCAGCCGCATGTCGCTCCGCGCCCAGCCCCGCAGGAACTCCGCGTCCGAGAGCCTCGATGCGAAGAAGCCATGCACCAGTTCGGCCGGCTCACCGAGCCGCGCAAGGCTCGACCCGCGCGCGAAGATCTCGAGCGGCCCTGCATAGCGCTGCATCACATATGCATTGGCCTCGGTGCGCGCGGCGCGCCCTGCAGCGCGGGTTTCTGCGGATGCGTCGATGTCGTCGACCCGCGTCCGCAGCCATGTGCCGTGCGTGGTTGGGAAGACCGTCCTATCCATCGCGAAGTCCACCGAAATCACGGCCTCGACATACCGCCTTGCGACCGTCGACAACCTATCATGCCCCCCTTCCGCGCGGGACCAATCCCCGTCGGAATCAACCACTGCAGGACCCCAAACCATGTCGAACGCCAACCTCGCCAAGGACCTCAAGAACGTCTCCGAGAAGGACCGCAAGCAGATCGAGCAGGCCCAGGAGATGCTCGGCCCGGATCCGTCGACGATCGGCCTCTTGAAGAATGTGTTCTGGGGCAACTTCCGCGAGGACCTGGTCTTCCCGTACCCCTCGCAGCCCGCCGAGGAAACCGCGAAGTGCGACCAGCTCCTCGCCGCGCTCGACAACTACCTCAAGAACGAGCACCCCTCGATCGAGATCGACCAGAAGCAGGAGATCCCGCAGTGGGTCATCCAGAAGCTCTTCGACCTCGGCGTCCTCGGCATGACGATCCCCGTCGAGTTCGGCGGACTCGGCCTCGGCATCACCAGCTACAACCGCGTGCTTGAGCGCCTCGGCCGCGCGTGCGGCTCGACCGCCGTGCTCGTGTCGGCGCACCAGTCGATCGGCTGCAAGGCCGTCATGCTCTTCGGCAACGACGAGCAGAAGAAGCGCTTCCTGCCGCTCATGGCGAAGTCGACGCTCAGCGCGTTC
>CAIXEV010000221.1 GCA_903918555.1 uncultured bacterium
GGTGATGTCAGCCGTCGACTCCGACGATTGCCGGTCAGCAGACTGAAGTCTGCTGGCACCCGTACGTATCGCGGAGCGGGTGATGTCAGCCGTCGACTCCGGCGAAATCCACGGGTGCCCGCAGACTTCAGTCTGCGGAACGGGTGATGTCAGCCGTCGACTCCGACGAAAACCATGGGTGCCCGCAGACTTCAGTCTGCGGAACGGATGGTGTCAGCCGTCGACTCCGGCGAAAACCATGGGTGCCCGCAGACTTCAGTCTGCGGAACGGGTGATGTCAGCCTTCGACTCCGACGATTGCCGTTCAGCAGACTGAAGTCTGCTGGCACCCGTGTGATTCGCGATCTCGTGCAGGCGCAAGCAGCGCCTCACCCCAGGCGCTTCACCCCGCGGCCGGGCTTCTGGTCCTTCGTGATCGGCGTGTTGCGCAGCGTGCCGCGCATCTGCTTCGAGTCGTGGCGCGCGGCCTTCATCTTGCGCTTGCGCGAGGCGTCCTTCAGGCGCTTCGCCTTCTCCTTCTCGGCGCGGGCCTTCGCCTCGAACTCCGCGATCGCGCGCGCCTCCTCCTCCTTCGCGCGCTCGTGCTTCGAGCGGTCGCGGTCGCGCATGAAGTTCGCCACATCGTCGGGCAGCTCCATCGCCTCCCACTCGGGCCGCGCGAGCGTCACGACCGCTTCCCAGCGCGTGCGTTCCTCGGGCGTCACGAAGGTGATGCTCGAGCCGTCGCCGCCGCCGTGACCGGCGCGGCCGACGCGGTGGATCCACTCCTCGGGCGAGACGGGCACATCGTAGTTGACGACGAGCTTGATCCCAGGCACATGCAGTCCGCGCGCGGCGACATCGGTCGCGACGAGCACGCGGCAGCGCCCGTGCGCGAAGCTCTCGAGCGCCTTCTCGCGCTGGAGCTGCGAGCGGTCGCCGTGCACCACCGCGGCCGACACCTCGTGCTTGCGCAGCGCGCCCGCGACCCATCCGGTGCGGCGCCGGCTGGCGCAGTACACGACGATGCCGCGGCGCAGCGAATCCTGGTTGAGAAGCGACAGGAGCGCCGGCGTCTTCAGCGTCTCGTCGACGAGCAGGCGCCGGTGCGCAAGATGCACCGCGGCGCGGTTGCGCTCGCCCGTCTCGATCTTGCGCGGCTTCGCGAGCATCGTGTGGACGAGGTCCTCGACCAGCTTCGGCAGCGTCGCCGACAAGAGCCACTTGATGCGCCCCTCGGGCGCGCGCGACAGCACCCACTCGACCTGCGGCAGGAAGCCCATGTCGAGCATGCGGTCGGCCTCGTCGCAGACGACGCGCTCGAGGTGCGCGAGCGTCATCGCGTCGAGCTCGATCAGCTCGCGCGCGCGGCCGGGCGTCGCCACCACGATGTCGACGCCCTTCGCGAGCGCTTCCTTCTGCGGCAGGAGCGAGACCTTGCCGTAGGCCGCGAGGACGCGCAGCACCGATCCGCGGGTGAGGAGCCGCAGCTCCTCCGCGACCTGCTGCGCGAGTTCGCGCGTCGGCACCAGCACGAGCGCGCGCAGGCGGTTGCGCGGATCGCGCCGGCGGCCGCCCGTCTCGACCGGCTTGTTCCGCAGCAGGTGGTCGGCCAGCGGAATGCCGTAGGCGAGCGTCTTGCCCGTGCCCGTGGGCGCGAGGCCGACGAGGTCGCCGTCGCCCTTCACGGCCTCTGGGATGAAGGTGGCCTGGATCGGCGTCGGGGCGGTGAAGCCCATCTCCGCGATGCCGCGAAGAACGAGCCGATGCAAGGTGTCTGGGAAGGCGGTCACGCCCGAAGTATTGCAGAATGCGCGCCATGAAGACACTTCTCCTTCGCGGAGTCCTCCCTCTCCTCGTCGCCGCAGCCGCGACGGCCGCGATGGCGTATCTCCCGATCTATCTCGTCGACCGCGGGCAGGGCGCCCGCATCACGACGATCCATCGCGGCACCGACTCCTGGTTCAACGCCCGCGACGAGGTGTTCGGCCTGCGCTGGTCGAACCTCCAGCTCATCGATCAGCCGCTCTCGAGCCCGATCAACGACGGAGAGCTCCCCGCGTGGGCCGAACCGCCGCCACCGCCGCACCCCGCGGGTCCGCTCTTCCGCGTCGGCACGCTCGCGTCGGGCTGGCCGCTCGCGGTCATCCGCGCGCGATGGTCGATCGCGACGCTCGACCGGAACTTTCCCGTGGGCGCCGAGCTCGACGACCAGGACACGAGCATCTACTACGCCGCCGAGGACTTCATGAAGGGAAACCGCGCCGGCGGTCCGGACGAACTGAACATCCTGTGGGGCGGCGCGCTCGCGAACTTCGCGATCTTCGCGCTGGTGGCCTCGGTGCTGATCGACCTGCGGATCCGAGTCGTCACTCGACGGGCAGCCGCGGCAGCAGCACGATGACGAGGAGATACAGGAAGACCGCGATGCCGACCATCGCGAGGACGATCTGCACGCTCATCCGCACCACATCGCGGGGCAGAAGCGCCAGCTCGCGGGTACGCGTCGACTTGTAGGCCAGCGCCACGCCGACCGCGGTCGGGACCACGAGCAGCCACCACCAGCGCTCGACGCCCGGGGCCGGCTGCAGGAACGGCTTCCACGCAAGGATGCCGGGGGCGACTTCGGCGAGTGCGGCGAGTGCGCTCACGCTGCACCGGCCTTCCGCTCGCCGACGCGACGGCCCGAGACCGGCGCGTCGCTCGAGGGCTCGCGCACCCCGGCGTCAAGCATGACGCAGATGTTCATGAGGCCCGCCAGGAAGACCAGGAGCGTGCCGAAGTCGTTCGCGTGGGCGATGCTCTTGAAGGCGGACACGGTGACCTTGCCTCCGCGCTGCGAGCTCGGCATCTCGACCATCGGCGCCGCCGAGCCCGACTTGAGGAGCCCGTCGTTGGCGTAGCTGGCCGCGAAGGCGATCGGTCCCGAGCCGGCCTGCCCGATGAACCACAGCCGGTCCTCGTTGCGGTCGACGCAGTCGAGCCCGCCGACGGCGATGCCCGTCACGAAGAGGAGCAGGACGCCCGCCATCGCGTAGAGGCCGCGGCGGACATTGCCGGCGGCGATGTGTCCGAGGCCGGGGAAGACCCAGCCGAGCAGGAAGCTCACTGGACGGAAGGGCTGGGCGTTGGGTGCGTCTGGCACGGGTGGTCCGCGGAGGGTTCTCGCGCGGTTCGGCGCGCGGGAGCGGATACTAGCGCCTTGCGCCCGCGGTCGCCGCGCGTGCTGCACGCCGCGTCGATGCGCGCCGCGTCGGTTTGTGCCGCGCAGCCCAAGAATCACGGCGCCGTCGCCGCGCGGGGCGCGGGCGGTTCGCCAACTTGGTTCACGAGCGGGGCATCGGACGGACCGGGCTGAAGTCCACGGAATGCGCGACCGATACCACCGACGGAAGGTCGAATCGCTGGCACCGTGTATGTGTGCAGCGGCGAGACCTTTCCGAGAAGGAGCACGACATGTCGTCGGAAGAACCAGCCAACCAGCCTGATTCGGGCGAAGCCGACCGCCGCCAGGGCGATCGCCGCACCGGAGATGTCACCGACCGCCGCATCGGACTCGATCGCCGCGCGGCCCAGGGCGCCGAGCAGACGAACCTCGAGCGCCGCCGCGGGCCGGGTCGCCGGCTGAGCGAGTTCGTGCGCGACGCCGAAGAGGGCGAGATGAGCAAGGAGCAGTTCATGTTCCTGATGGCCGTCGACACCTTCAAGCGCGTGAACGGCAAGAGCTTCCCGAGCTGGTCGGATGTGCTCGAGGTCGTCCGCAAGCTGGGCTACCGCAAGACCATGGCGAGCGAGATCAACCTCGGCGGCCGCGTCGAGGACTGGCGCGAGCGCGCCGATGCGCCGTCGAACACGACGCACTCCGACCCGAACGACCACAAGGACACGCGCCGCGCCGCCTGACGGACGCCCGCGCCACCCCGACGAACACCAACGGCAGCCTGCCAGCGATGGCATCGGCTGCCGTTGTGTTGTTCAGGGGGTGAGGGTGCGTCGGTCGCCTTCGGGCTTCACGGGGTCCCGAGGACATCGTCCATCGAGTACCAGCCGGGACCGCGCCCCGAGAGCCAGGTCGCTGCCTTGAGAGCGCCCGCCGCGAAGAGATCGCGCGTGACGGCCTGGTGCATCAGGTGGATCCGCTCCGACGGACCCGCGAGGCGGATCTCGTGCTCGCCGATGGTGTCGCCGGCCCGAATTGCATGAATTCGCGCCGCAGGAACGGGCATTCCGCCCTCCTCGAGCGACTTCGCCAGCGCGAGCGCGGTGCCGGACGGAGCGTCCTTCTTCCGATCATGATGGCTCTCGACGATGTCGACCGACCATCCCGCGGGGCCGAGGAGCTCGGCGGCGAGACGCGCCAGTCGACGCGTGACGGCGATGCCGAGGGAGGTGTTCGGCGCGACGAGCACCGCTCGTGAGGCGGAAAGTGCGCGCAGATTTTCGATCGTCGCCGCACCGAGTCCGGTGGTGCCGACAAGCAGGGCAGCACCTGTCGCGCGCGACAGCTCGATCGCCTGCGCGGTGCCATGCTCGCTCGAGAAGTCGACGACCACCGAGCATGCACCCGAGGGAAGCGAAAACGCCTTGTCTTTGCTTGATATCCGCGCAACGACCTCGATGCGCGCATCACCTTCGGCAAGCGCGGCGATGCGAGTTCCCATGCGCCCCGAGGCGCCCATCAACGCAAGCTTCACAACGATCATCGAGCCATCCTCTGCGTGCGTGGTGCAAGCAATCCCAAAGTCGATCTGCACGACATGTTGCATAATTCTGTCAAGTGACTTTCGCTTTGGAACCGATGTGTGTATAACTCCGAGTGGCGAGAGCTCTGTTACGCCAGCTACCGCCTCACTCCGACACCAAGAGCGTAACCAAGCAAAGGGAGCCAACAATGGCTGCAAAGAAGAAGGCCGCTAAGAAGGCCGCGAAGAAGACCGCGAAGAAGGCTAAGAAGACCGCCAAGAAGGCCGGCAAGAAGAAGTAAGCCCTTCGCCTAGAACGATGCTTGGAGGCCGCCGACAGGCGGCCTCCGGCATTTTTGCATTTTTGCAGGGCGTTTCCAGTCGATTCGCGGCCGCGCCCTCTGCGCTTGAGAGTCGACCGTGGTGCGCTATCATCGCCCGCCGCGCGACGAGTCGCGCATCAACACGCAACGCGCTCGCGGCTCGCGCGAGTCGTCCGAACAGCGATCAGCGAAACGAAACCAGCGAAACATCGGAGTGAATCGTCATGGCGCATGTGATCACCGAACCGTGCATCGGGACCAAGGACACCAAGTGTGTCGAAGCCTGCCCTGTGAACTGCATCCACCCGATGCCAGGCGAGGCGGGGTTCGAAGCGGACACCCAGCTCTACATCGACCCCGAGGCGTGCATCGACTGCGGCCTGTGCGTCGACGAGTGCCCGGTCCAGGCGATCTTCCCGCAGGACGATGTCCCCGCCGAGTGGCGCAAGTACATCCAGATCAACGCCGACCACTTCAAGCGCTCTTGAACGGGCGTGTTTGAGCGGCGGCCGCTTGCGGCGGCCGCCTTTGGCGATACGGGTTCCAGATAGAGCCGTGGCCGCCTTTGGCGATACGGGTTCCAGTTCGAGCGGCGGTCGCTCGCCGTGGCCGCCTCTGGCGATACGGGTTCCAGCTCTGGCGGCGGCCGCGCCCGCAGTCGCTCAAACGGCCGCTCAAACGGCTAGCATCTCCCCCCTATGCCGACCGAGACCGCGCCCCGCGCCAATCCGATCCATGTCCGTATCCTCGAATGCGGCATGCCGCTCCTTGTCGAGGAAATGGCGGGGGTTCGGACCGCGGCGGTCAGCTGGCTCACGCCCGCCGGAAACGCAAGCGACCCCGAGGGCAACGCGGGCGACGGCTGGTCGAGCCTTCTCGCCGAACTCGCCCAGCGTGGCGCGGGCGAGCGCGACAGCAAGGCCTTCAGCGATGCCTTCGACCGCGCGGGCGTCCAGCGCAGCGTCACCGCCGCAAGCCTCCACCTCGTCGCGAGCGGCACCACGGTCGGAACCCGCATCGACGAGGCGCTCTCGCTGTTCTCTGATCTGATCGTCCGCCCGCACCTGCCGGGCGACGCCCTCGATGCCGTCCGCAGCCTCGCGATCCAGTCGCTCGAGAGCCTTCAGGACGACCCCCAGCACCGCGTCAGCCTGCGCCTCCGCGAACGCCATCTGCCGCCGCCGTTCAACCGCAGCGGCTACGGCAACCTCGATGCCTTCGAGCGGGCCGAGATCGGCGCCTTGCGTCAGGACTGGATGCGGCGCGTCCGCCCGGTCGGCTCGATCCTGGCCGTCGCCGGCGCAGTCGACGCGGACTCGGTCGCGCGCACCATGGATCGCCTGCTCAAGGGCTGGCACGGCGAGGCGATCGATGTGCAGCAGGCGGGCCCCGCGACGGGCGGCATCGCCCACGAGATGGACGAGTCGAACCAGACCCACATCGCGATCGGGTTCGACGCCCCCAACGAGCGCGACCCTGCGTCGCTCCTCTGCCGTCTGGCGACCTCGATCCTCGGCGGCGAGACCTCGAGCCGGCTCTTCACCGAAGTGCGCGAGCGACGCGGTCTCTGCTACTCCGTCAACGCCGGCTACGGCGGCGGCCGCGACCGCGGCATCGTCGCGATCTACGCCGGCAGCACCCCCGAGCGCGCGCAGGAAACCCTCGACACGATCCTCCACGAGGTGCACGCGCTCGAGCACGGCGTGTCCGCCGACGAGTTCCGCCGCGCGCAGATCGGCCTCAAGAGCCGGCTGGTCATGCACGGCGAAAGCACGGGCGCCCGCGCGGCCGCGCTCGCCAGCGACTGGTACCGCCTCGGGCGCTGCCGCTCGCTTCTCGAACTCACCGCAGAGGTCGAGGCCGTCACGCTCGATGCGCTGAACCGCTGGATCGCCTCATCGATGGGCGAGGCGTGGCGCCACACCATGACGGTCTACACCATCGGGCAGAGCCAGCCGAAATTCGGCTGAGGGTTCGGCTGAAGGGTCCTGCCGAGAGGCTCTCTCGGGACGCGTGGCCCCGCGCCGGCCGCTGAGGCCGCGTGCGGCGATCAGAGCGCCTCGACGACGCTGTAGCGGTCGAGGTTCAGGGTGACGATCTCGCCGTCATCCTTCGTGACCTCAAGCCGGTCGAGCCAGAGGCGGTCGGACTTGGCGTGGGCGAACCACGAGCCGGTCTTCGCCTGGCGATAGCGGGCCACCGTGCCTTCCACGGTCGTCGTCCAGACGGCGTGGGTCTGCGGCATCTGCTGCGTCACGCGGACGCGGGTACCAGGGGGAAAGGCAACGATCTCGAGCATGGGGCACCGAGTATACAGGGGTCGCCAGAGGTGCGATGTCGGCGGCTCTTCGCGCGCTCGACGCGTCAGCCGCCGACCCGCGCGGGGGTGGCCGACATGAACTTGCCGTGGTCGAAGGCTTCGAGGGTGACCTTCAGATCGATCTTGCCGCCGGGGCGGACCACCGTGAAGTCGATCGTGTCGCCGGCATTCTTCGAGCGCAGGGCCCTGCGCACCGATCCGGGGTCGGCGGGGGTCTTGCCGTCAACCGCGACGATCACATCGTGGTCGCGCAGGCCGCCGGCGTGGCCGTTGAGTTCCTCCGCGACATCCTCGAGGACGCTCGCGGCGCGGGGGTCGACGCCGAGGTGGGTGGCGAGCACGGGGTCGATGGCGCGCATGCGCACGCCGAGCATGACCGGCGGGGTGGCGGGCATCGGGGACATCGGGGCCATCTGGGCGGATGCGGGGTCGACGCGCGGGGGCATGCCGCCCTGCGGGGCGATGCCACCCTGCGGGGCTGCGCCGTCTCGCGACTCTTGGCGAACCAGCTTCGTGGTGACGACCTCGACGCGCTGGCCGTCGTAGCCCGTGTCGGCGCTGCGGAACTCCGACGACTCCTCGATCGACTCGCTCGAGCTCGACTCCCACTTGGGAGCGCTCTTCGAGGAGGACTTCTTCTCCATCGACGACTTCGGCGACTTGGGACGGCCGCCGTCGGTCGACTCGCAGCCGCCGAGCGCGATGCCCGCCGCAGCGGTTGCCGCCACGCAGAGGACGGCGAGGGTGCGACGGGGGAGGAGGCCGGTGCAGCAGAGGTTCTCGCGGGGCATGGGGGGTGAATCGGCATGGCGCCGAGCGAGGCTGTAAAACCAACCGGCGCCGCAAAGCCCCACCTGCGGCTCATCGCGTACGCTGAGATCGATGGCATCCGCCAACCGCACCAGCCGCCTCGCGTTCGCCGCCGTCGCCAGCCTCGGCATCGTCGTGGCGGGTCTGAGCGGCTGCGCCTCGCGTCGCACCGATGCCGCCAGCGCGGCGCCGACGAAGCCCTCGCCTGAAGCCGGCGGCGTGGTGGCGTCGACCGAGCCGGCGCTGCCGACCGAACCGCCCGCGGGCCACACCGCCTCGACCATCGCCGTCTCCGATCTCTCGCGCGTGGAACGCGACCTGCGGCGCCGAGCGCTCATCGAGGTGCGCGTCGATGCGCGCGACGCGAGCGGCGCGCCCGCCCGCCTCGGCGGCGCGATGCGGATCGTCGTGCAGGCGCCCGGCGCCGTGCCAGAGTCGCAGACCTTCGACCTCGCGCTCCGCACGCAGAGGCAGTCGGACGAGCGCTACGACCCGATCCTGCTTCAGTATGTCATGCGCATCGAGCCGGTCTGGTCGACCGAGCCGGCACGCGGCTCCACCATCGAGGTGCGCGCGTCGCTCGCCCTCGCGTCAGGCTCCACGCTCGAGGCCGTTGGCAACATCGAGTGGTGACGGTCAAGCATCGAGTGGTGACGGTCAAACATCGAGTGGTAACGGTCAAGGCGTCGAGTGGTGACGGTCAAGGCTTCGCAGGCGCCGCCGCAGGCGCCGCTGCGCCACCCTGCCCCGGCTTCTGCTCGTACTTCGCCTTCATCTGGCTCTGGTGCGAGGTCAGGTCGATCGAGCGCCCGTCGATCCATGCTGCCGCGACATCGCTCGTGATCTCGAGCGGGTGACCGCGCGTCAGGATGATCGTCGCGCTCTTCAACGGCGCGATCGTGCCGTACTTCGAGTCGATGCCGGCGATGCGGCAGGGCCCGGCCGTCACGGCGCGCAGCGCGGCCTCGCGGTCGAGGCCGAACGCAGCGGCGGTCGCGGCGTGGTGCGGCAGGTTGCGCTCGTGCGCGGGCTCGTCGCCGGTGGTGATCGAGAAGACGATGCCGGCGTCGGCGAGCTTCTTCGGCAGCGTGTACGCCGCGTCGGTCGGCGCGTGGCGCGTGCCGGGCAGGCGATGCACGCCGCGCACGACGACGGGCACGCCCTCGGCCTTGAGGAACGGAATCGCCTGCTCGACGCCTTCGCCGCCGATCACGACGGGCCTGAGCCCGCGCGACTTCGCCCACGCGACGCCCGCCTCGATCTGCGAGGCGCTGCCGACCTCGATGAAGACGGGATCCTTGCCCGCGAGCACATCGCGCATCGCCTCGGCGCGCAGGTCGTGGTCGACCGTCGGGTCGGCGGCGCGCGCCTCGTTGATCGCCTTCATCTCGTCGAAGAAGCGGGAGATCTTCTCGATGTCCTCCTTCGCGCGCTTCTTCTGCTCCTCGGGCGAGCGGCGCGACGCGAGGACGCGCGCGGGCTCGACCACCGGCCAGGTGATGATGACGCCGACCGCAGGGTCGACGGTCATGTCCGCAGGCGTCCAGCCGTCGAGCCGGATCGCCGAGGCTGTGCCGCCGACCACGCCGCCATCGGGCGCGGTGACCGCAAGCAGGATGCCCGCCGCGCGCGCGACGGTGAGGAGATCGCTGTCGGGATTGATCGCGATGGCAGGCACGGCCTCGGGGCGGAACTCGCCGAACTCGCGGCGGTCGTCGGTCGTGTCGACCGAAAGCGTCTCGATGAGGCCGAGCGTGGTCGGGAACGCGCAGAAGCCGGGCGACACATGCATGCCCTGCGCGTCGACGATCTCGCAGTTCGGCGGCAGCTCGGGCATGCCGGCGCCGACCGACACGATGCGGCCGCCGTCGAAGACGACATGGCCGTTCTCGATGACGGGCGTGTCGGCGAGCGCGGTGTGGACGACCGCGTGCACGATCGCGACGGGGCGCGACTGCGGCTTCGCGGGCACGACATCGCTCTGCGCGAAGGCGGGCGAACCCGCGGCGAGCGAGGCGACGGCGACGAGCGCCGAGACGGGAACGAACGGATTGAAGCGCTTCACTTGCTCACCTCCATCGTGCTGAGCTCCATCACCGGAACGCCCTCTTCCTCGGCGCGCTGCACGGCGCCGCAGCCGCAGTCGCCTTGCTTGCGCGGAATCGGGTCAAGCCCGCGCGCGATGCGCAGCCAGATCGTGTCCTCGCGGTTCTCGAGGAGCTGCTCGAGCAGCGATCCCGGGCGACCGCGTCGACCGCGTCCGCCCTCGCCCGGCGCAGCGGCCGGTCCGGCGTCGCGCGCGGCCGGCGACGCCGTCGCCTTCGCGATGAGCTCGGCGCGCATGCGCACGATTCCCGCGTTCGCCTGCTCGTCGTCCGCGCGCGAGTATCGCCGCACGCCGTCGACATAGGTCTCCTCGCAGCGCGTGAACGCGCTGAGCGGCTCGCCGTTCCAGAGGGCGAAGTCCGCGTCCTTGCCGACCTCGAGCGAGCCGGTGCGGCCGTCGATCCGCAGCTGCTTCGCGGGGTTGAGCGTGACGAGCTTCAGCGCCTCCTCGGGCGCGAGGTTGCCGTAGCGCACGGCCTTCGCGGCCTCCATGTTCATGCGCCGCGCGAGTTCGTCGGAGTCGCTGTTGAAGCTGACGAGGACGCCCGCCTTCTGCAGCATCGCGCCGTTCCACGGAATCGCGTCCATCACCTCGATCTTGTACGCCCACCAGTCGCTGAAGCTCGACGCGCCCGCGCCGTGCTTGGCGATCTCGGGAGCGACCTTGAAGCCTTCGAGCACATGCTGGAGCGTCGCCACGCGGAAGCCGAAGCGATCGGCCGTCTCGAGGAGCATGAGGATCTCGTCCTGGCGGTAGCTGTGGCAGTGGACGAGGCGCGTGCCCTCGAGGATCTCCGCGAGCGTCTCGAGTTCGAGGTCGGGCCGCGGCGGCATCGCGCCCGCGGCGGCGCCTTGCGCTGCGAACGCCTTCTGCCTCGCGCGGTACTCCTGCGCGGCGCGGAACGAGTCCTCCATGAAGGTCGCGACGCCCATGCGCGAGTTCGGATAGCGCGACTTCGTGCGCACGACGTTCTCGCCGAGCGCGAACTTGATGCCCGACGGCGCCTCCTTGAAGCGGAAGCCGTCGATGTCCTCGCCCCAGCGGATCTTGACGACCGAGTTGCGGCCGCCGATCGGATTCGCGGAGCCGTGCAGCTGGTTGGCGGCGGTGAGGCCGCCCGAGAGCTGGCGATACCAGTTGATGTCGGTCGGGTCGATCACATCGCCGATCCACACTTCGGCGGTGCACGCCTGCGTGCCTTCGTTGACGCCGCCTGAGATACCCGTGTGGCTGTGGCAATCGATGAGGCCGGGCGTGATGTGCATGCCCTTGCCATCGACGACGCGCGCGTCGGCGGGCACCGCGAGGTTTTGGCCGATCGCAGCGATCTTGCCGTTCTCGACGAGCAGGTCTGCGTCGCGGAGCGTGCCTTGCGCGGCGAGCGTCCAGATCGTCGCGCCCTTCACCATCACCTTGCCCGCGAGCGGCTGTCCGACGAGACCGTGCTCGCCGAACGGGAACGGCAGGCGATCCGTCCAGAGGTTCGCGCGCTCGGCCTTCTCCTTCTCGGCGGCGTCGTCCTTCTTCGGTTCCTTCTTCTCGTCGTTCTTCTCGTCGTTCTTCGCCTCGGGCTTCGGCTCGTCCTTCTTCGGCTCGTCCTTCTTCGGATCTGGCGCCACGCGCGTCAGCGTGAAGGTGACGCGCGCGCCCGTCGCGTCGTCGGCGGTCATCGTGGCGCGGTCGCCCGTGCCCGCGAACGACACGCGGATCTCGCCATCGAAACCAAACGGCGCGCCGTCGAACATGCCGCTGCCGCGACCGTCGGTCGTCACGCTTGCACGCTTCGCGGAGGCGCTGGCCTGCTTGGGCTTCTCGTCCTTTGCGGCCCCGGCGCCCTCGGCGTCGGGTGCGGGCTGCGCGGGCGCATTGGCCTTTGGCGCTTCGTCCGGCTTCAACTCGTCCAGCTTTACTTCGTCCAGCTTCAACTCGGGCGTCCATGTCGCCTTGATCGAGCCGTCCTTCGGATCGATCGCAAGCGCGAGGTCCTTGGCGATCGGCTTCGGCGTGGCGCCGTTCGCAGTCACCGTGAAGTTGCCCGCCGCGAGCACGGGCGCGTCGGGCATCATCGTGACGGGCGTGCCGCCGACGAACATGCCTTCGAACTTCGTGTCGGCCTCGAGCGGGTCGCCCGCGGCGATGACGATGTTCGCGAGCTTGCCCGCCTCGATCGTGCCGATGCGCGCGTCGACGCCGAGCTGGCGCGCCGGCACGGTCGTCAGCGCCGCGAGCGCCTCGTCCTTGGTGAGGCCGTGCGCGATCGCGTCGGCGAGCTTCTTGCGGAACGCGCCCTTGTCCTGCATGCGGTGCGTCGTGAGCGAGACATCGCTGCCGTTCGCGACGAAGCGCTTCGGGTTCGTCGGCGCGTAGCGCCAGGTCATCAGGTCGCGCAGCGAGATGGTGTCGGCCGCCATCGGCGACACGAGGTCGGGCGCCTGCGGGAACTCGATCGGCACGATCAGCGAGGCCTTCGCGTCGGCGAGCAGCGCCGCGACCTTCGCCTCGGCGCGGAACTCGTTGCCGCTGCCGAGCACGGCGATCGGCGCCTTGGGCATCTCGACGCGCGCGAGCCGCACGAGGCGCTCGACCTCGAGTTCATCGCTCGCGTCGAGCACGAGGCCATGGCGCCCGTCCACGAGCGGCAGCAGCGCGTCGAACGCGTTCATGTCCTCGATCGGCAGCTGCGTCGGCGCGGCCGCGAGCGTGCGCGCGCGCCAGTTCGCGTCCATGAAGGTCTGGCGCAGGAGCGCGTACGAGCCCATCAGGCTCGACGGAAAGCGGTTCTCGTTCTCGACGGCGCGCATCGTCGCGGGCGACGGCGGCGTGCCGGGCGTCTGCCCGAAGAACGCGTTCCAGTCGACGGTGCGCGGCCCGACGAACTGCACCGTGCGGGCGGCGAGATGGTGGTCGGCGTCGGCCGCCACGCGCGCCGCGTCGCCGCGCCGCCCGGGCGCGCGCTCGCCGGCGCGGAAGAGAAGCCGCGTGTCGCTCGAGCCGCGGAAGACGCCCGACGAAGGCAGCACGCGCGCGACCGCGAAGCCCTGGGCGCGCAGCGCCTCGACCGTCGCGTCGGGAAGCATGATGTCGGCGGCGCTGACCTCGGGCGTCACATACTGGTTCCAGTGCGCGCCCGGCGCCTTCAGCACCCCCACCTGCGCCTCGGCCGAATCGGTGACGAGCGCCGGCTCGATGAACGCGGCGACGAGCGTCTTGCCGCTCACATCGAACACGCGGTAGCCCGCTGGCGCCGCGAGATCGGCGCCGACCGCCTCGATCGCGCCGTCCTTGATGAGGACGGTCGCCTTCTCGATCGTCTGGCCGGGCGCGACGAGCACCTTGCCGCCGACCAGGGCGTAGCGCGCCGGGTTGCTTGGCCGCATTCCGTTGACGGGTGGCTGCTGGGCGTGGGACAGACCGGCGATGGCGAGCGCGAGAAGCGCCGCATGGCGGGAAAGGTGCATAGGGGCGAATCGTACGGGAAGCCGACGATGCGCCCCGTTCGGAGCCGTTCGGCCATGGAAAAGCCCCGCATCGGAGGACCGAGGCGGGGCTTAGGTGCTGTCGTCAGGCCTACGCGGGGATCACACACCTGCGTCGGACAAGTTGGGTCGATCAGCTGGGTGCAGACCGCGCGTCAGAGAGACGACGCTTCGTCGATCATGCGGCCGACCGCGAAAGCGAGCTTGTCGTCGCTGTCGTAGTCGCCCTTTGCGATCGCAGCCTTCGCGGCTGCGACCTTGTCCTCGCGGATCGCGGGGAGACGGTTCATCTCCTCGAGCCAGCGAGCGACTTCCGACACCTCCACGCGGTCGCCCGAGCGGGCCACCGTAGGCTGAGTCATTTCAACCGCGCGGCGAGCGGTTGTGTCGCCAGTCGACCTGATGCTGGCGGCATAGCCGGCAGCAAGTGACGAACTGAGGTTTCCGAGATTGCCAATGTCCGGCATTCCAATACTCCTTGGGATGTGCGACGCTGATCCATCTGCGACGCACTTCCCCTACGAGGCCAAACCATCCTGGTTCGGGTCCGTGGTGGTCAGGCTCGATCCACGCGATTCCGAGCCTGCATCCTGTCCATGACCTTCATCGACTGAACAACCCGCACAACTTGAACAGTCGCTACAGATGGAACTTTCACCTAAACACCTGCTAGAAAGGGGTTTAAGCGCACGAATCTTTCGGGCAAATCGAACCGATTCCGACACGATTTTTGGGGGTCAGTAATGAAGCCATCTCGTCAAAGGCAATACGCACATTATTGGATGTGTTCGTCAGGGGCTCGGCAATCGATGCGCGGCGCCGCGCAGAAACTTCGTCAAGTCGGCATCCTGTGCTGCATGGATCAGGCACCTCGTTTGTCGCGCGTGTTCGTGGCGGCTGTTTCGGTCGCGTGCGGGCTCGCGCTCGTTGCGTGCAACGACGGCGTGAAGCAGTCGTCGAACGCGAAGCGCGGCGGCGCATCGCAGACCGCGAAGGGCGGCGACGAGTTGTCGCTGATGAACCCGGGCGATGATGTGATCGCCGATGACGGCGCGAAGCCGATGCGCACGAAGCAGGCGACGCAGCCGAGCGCGGCGCCAGCGCCGAGCGACGGCGACAAGGGCCGATGGTCGGTGATGCTCGCGACCTTCTCGCAGCCCGATCACGCCGAGCGCGCGAATGCGTTCCGCGCCGAGCTCGTGCGCCAGTACCCCGAGCTCTCGAACGCGATGGTGCGCCGCGTCGGCAAGGGCTCCGCGATCGTGGTCGGCCGGTTCGAGGGGCCGGAGGACAAGTCGGCGCAGACCGAGCTCAAGCGCGTGAAGGCGATCGAGCGCAACGGCGGCAAGCCGTTCGCCGGCGCGATGCTCCTGCGCACGGCGACCGAGGACGCGACCGTCACGGTGAAGCCGAACGACATCCGCAACCTGCGCGCGAAGTTCCCGAACGTGCGGCCGCTCTACACGCTGCAGGTCGGGGCGTGGTCGACCTTCGGCGAGAAGGGCGCCGACTACGCCACGATGCGCGCGGCGGCCGAGCGCTATTGCGCCGAGCTGCGCGGCAAGGGCTTCGACGCGTGGTTCCACCACGACGAGGACAAGGAGACGAGCAGCGTGACCGTCGGCTCGTTCGACCGCCGCGCCTACGACGCGCGCTCGACGCTCTTCTCGCCCGAGGTCGAGGACCTCATGCGCCAGTTCCCCGCCCACCTCACGAACGGCGAGCCGGTGCTGATCCCCGTCGACCCCTCGAACCCAAAGGGCCGCACCAAGCCCCAGGCCAGCCGGCTGGTGGAAGTGCCGTTGGTCTGAGGCGAACCCGCCCCGCGCGTAGGATGCGACCATGGCCAAGCGCGCCGCATCATCTGCTTCTGCGAAGGCACCTGCGAGGGCGCCGCGTCTGCGGGCGGGCGAGCAGCCGCCTGAGGAGCGGGCGAAGCCGGTGCACTTCGACGGGCCCGTCGTGTTCGGGCAGGACGCCGCGGTGGCGCAGCTCGTGCATGCGCTGCGGTCGGGGCACATGCATCACGCGTGGATCCTGCACGGGCCGCAGGGCGTCGGCAAGTGCAGCGTTGCGCGCGAGTGCGCGCGGCTGTTGCTCGACGCCGATGCGACCGACGCGCACATCGCCGCGTTCAAGGCGCCGCGCGATTCGCGCACGGCCGAGCTCATCGACGCGGGCTCGCACCCCGACTTCCATGTGATCGCGAAGGAGCGCGCCGACGACAGCTCGATCAAGGAGATGCGCGACCGCAAGCAGACGAACATCCCGCTCGACCTGCTGCGCGAGCTGATGATCGGCGGCACCGTCGGCGACGGCAAGACCTTCGACTCGCCCGTGTGGCGCACCGCGTACTTCGGCCACAACAAGGTGTTCATCATCGACGAGGCGGAGCTGCTCGATCTCTACGGGCAGAACGCGCTCTTGAAGACGCTGGAGGAACCGCCGCCGGGGACCTACATCTTCCTCGTGACGACGCAGGAGGAGCGGCTGCTGCCGACGATCCGCAGCCGTTGCCAGCGCGTGGCGTTCCGCGCGCTCGAGCCCGATGCGATGCGCGCGTGGTACGACCGGCACGCGGTGCCCGCCGATGCTCGCGCGTGGCTGTCGGAGTTCAGCGAGGGTTCGCCTGGCACCGCCGAGCTTGCGCACAAGCAGGAGCTGCGTGCGTGGAGCGAGGAGTTGTTGCCGCGTTTCGAGAAGCTCGAGTCGGGCGTGTTCGACGCGACGCTCGCCGACCGGCTCGCGGAGCTGGTGAACGAGTTCGCCGAGCGCGTGGTGAAGGAGAACCCGAAGGCGTCGAAGGAGGCCGCGAACCGGCTCGGCACGCGCTGCGCGCTGTTGACGCTCGCGTCGCGGCTGCGCGCGCAGATCGCGTCGGCTGCGCGCACGGGCGACGCTGCGTTGATCGCGCGCGCCGCGGCGCGGGTCGAGCTGATCGTCGAGCTCGAGCGCGAGGTGCGCGCGAATGTGAACCTGAAGCACGCGCTTGCGAACCTGGTCGCTCAGTGGGGGGCGCTGTGAGCGCGAAGGATGGCCGCGAGATCGAGCGCGTGTGGGTGCTGCGGGCGATGCCTGCGATTCCGGCGGGCGCCGCGGTCGAGTTGTGGGAGATCGAGCAGGGGTATCTGGCGCCCGAGGCGGCGACCGAGGCGGAGCTTGCGCGGCTTGGGTTTCCGGAAGGGCGCTTGCGCCGCGTCGGCGAGCCAACTGGCGCTGAGCGGTTCTTTCACACGGTGAAGCGCGGGGCGGGCGTCGTGCGCGAGGAAGTCGAGCGCGAGATCACGCGCGCCGAGTTCGACGCTGCGTGGCCGCACACGCGCGGGCGCCGGCTGGCGAAGACGCGGCACCGCGTGCGCGAAGGCGGGCTTGTGTGGGAGGTCGACCTGTTCCGCGACCTGCGCGCGGGCGATGCGCCGCTTGTGATGGCGGAAGTCGAGCTGTCGGATGCGGCGGAGCGCTTCGAGATGCCGGCGTGGATCGCGCCGCTTGTCGTGCGCGAGGTCAGCGAGGACGCGCGGTACCGGAACTCGGCGCTGGCGATGTACGGCGTGCCGGCGTGATTTGAGCGGCGGCTGCTTGCGGCAGCCGCCTTTGGCGATACGGAC
>CAIXEV010000222.1 GCA_903918555.1 uncultured bacterium
AGCGGCCACATCACGAAGCCGCCGCGCTCGTTCAGTCCGAAGATGTCCCACGATCCGTCTGGCATATCGATTCAGTTCACCAAGGTTCGGCATCCTATCGGATGTGCGCCGGTCCTTGGCGATGGAGCGCGACAGCAGGACCCCTTCCGATCCCGTACAGTTTCCGCCGATGTCCGCGGCCCCGACCGTCTCCGCTCCGCTTGACCCGACGCTCCTCGACGCGGTCGAGCTCGCGCTCGCCGACTTCCTGGCGGCGCAGAAGATTCCCGAGAACCTCCGCGCGGCCTGCCTGCACGCTGTGCTCGCCGGCGGCAAGCGGCTGCGACCGATCCTCGTGCTCGAGAGCGCCCGCGCCGCAGGCGGCTCGGTCGAGGGCGCGATGCCCGCTGCGGTCGCGATCGAGTTCGTCCACGCCTTCAGCCTCGTGCACGACGACCTTCCCGCGCTCGACAACGACACGATGCGCCGAGGGAAGCCCACTTGCCATGTCGCCTTCGGCGAGGCGATGGCCATCCTCGCGGGCGACTGCCTGCTTGCGCTCGCGCCCGTCGCCGCCGCGCGCGCCGCGCACAACGCGGCCGAAATCCAGCGGGAACTCATGTCGGGCACCGTCCGCATGATCGCCGGGCAGGTCTACGACACGCTGCAGGGATTCCCAGACGGCTTGCCCGACGGCCAGAAGCTCGAGCTCGTCCATCACAACAAGACGGGCGCGCTGCTCGAGGCGTCGTGCCGGATGGGCGCCCTTGCCTCGGGCGCCGACGAGACGACCATCGCCCGCCTGACGACCTACGGCCGAGCGACGGGGCTCATGTTCCAGATCGTCGACGACCTGATCGACGCGACCCAGACCGCCGAGCACGCCGGCAAGGCCACGGGGAAGGACGCCGAGGCGGGCAAGCTCACCTATCCGACGGTCCACGGGCTCGACGGCAGCCGCCGCGAGATCGCCAGGCTGCGCGCGGAGGCGTCCGAAGCAATCGCCCCGCTCGGAGCCCGGGCCGAGCGCCTCGCCTTCCTGCTCGATTTCCTGGCGACCCGCACGAAGTAGCGAACCGGCCGCGACCTCCGTCCGTCTGCCCTGCGCCCCGGGGTTTGCGAACCAATTGAGACCCAGACGACCCGGACGATTCAGCCGATCCGGACGAGGATCCCCATCGCTCATTTGGGCAGATCTCCCCAAAGTGCTGCATCGACTGGCGATATGATCGCCGAATCCCACGGGCTAGCGTTGAACACCGAGAATCCTCGGTCCCGACCGTGCCCCCTTGCGAGCCCCACCGTGCCCGACCAGATTCTCCCGTCGCTCACCTCGCCCGCCCCGCTTCGCTCCATGTCGATGGACGAGCTGCGAGATCTTGCGGCCGAGATGCGCACCGCGATCTGCGAGCAAGTCTCGCGTTCGGGCGGCCACCTTGCGCCGAACCTCGGCGTCATCGAGCTCTCGATCGCGATGCACCGCGTCTTCGACTTCGCGCACGACCGCCTGCTCTTCGATGTCGGCCACCAGTGCTACCCGCACAAGCTGCTCACCGGCCGCTATCCGCTCCTCTCGAAGCTGCGCCAGCGCGACGGCATGGCGGGCTTCCCTGAACCGCGCGAGAGCCCCTACGACCTCTTCTCGGTCGGACACGCAGGCACCGCGATCTCGACCGCCGTCGGCATGGCGCGCGGCGACACGCTCAACGGCGAAGGCTTCAACGAGTCGAACCCGAACGGCCGCCGCGTGGTGTCGATCATCGGCGACGCGTCGATCGTGAACGGCGTGGCGATGGAAGGCCTCAACAACGCCGGCACGCTCAAGCGCCAGTTCCTCGTCATCCTCAACGACAACGGCATGTCGATCGCGAAGCCGCAGGGCGCTGTCGCCGCGTACTTCGACAAGGTTCGCCTCTCGCACACCTACGGCGAATTCCGCAGGGCCGCGAAGGAACTCTCGAAGCACATGCCGGGCGGCAAGGCGATGGCCGATGTCTATCACAAGCTCGGCGAGATGTCGAAGACCTGCGTCAGCGAGGACAATTGGTTCGAGCACTTCGGCCTCGTCACCGTTGGCCCGGTCGACGGCCACGACCTCCCGTCGCTCATCGACATCCTCAACGAGGCGAAGCACTTCGACCGCCCGATGGTGCTCCATGTGAAGACCATCAAGGGCAAGGGCTACAAGTTCGCAGAGGGCGACTCGACGACCTTCCACTCGCCGAGCCCGTTCAGCGTGGTCAACGATGATGGCGAGGAACTCGTGAGCGAAGGTTGCCGCGTCGAGCTCAAGAAGAGCGCGCGCAGCTTCACGAGCGCGTTCGGCGACATCCTCGGCGACCTCATGTCGCGCGACCCGAAGGTGGTCGCGTGCACGGCCGCCATGCCGGACGGCACGGGCGTCTCGAAGGTGATGAACCGCTTCCCCGACCGCGTCTTCGACACGGGCATCTGCGAGAGCCACGCGCTCGACATGATGGCCGGCCTCGCAAAGACGGGCTGGAAGCCCTTCTTCGCGGTCTACTCGACCTTCCTCCAGCGCGCCTTCGACCAGTGCTTCCAGGAGGCGTCGCTCCAGGGCCTGCCCGTGCGCCTCTGCCTCGATCGCGCCGGATTCGTCGGCGGCGACGGCGCGGTGCACCACGGCTTCTGCGACATCGCGCTCCTCGCGACGCTTCCCAACGCGTGCCTGATGGCCGCGATGGACGAAGCGAGCCTGCGCGCGTCGGTCGAGTTCATGGCGAACTTCGAGGACGGCCTCTCGGCCGTCCGCTACCCGCGCGACAGCGTGAGCGGCATGTTCGCGAGCGAAGCCTGCCCGCCGTTCGTCCTCGGCAAGGCGCGCGCGCTCGTGAAGCACGCCGACCCGCAGGTCGCGATCCTCGGCTACGGCACGAGCGTCATCGATGCGGGCGAGGCCGCGAAGGAACTCGCGGCCGAAGGAATCCACGCCGATCTCTACGACGCGCGCTTCGCGAAGCCCGTCGACATCGATCTCGTCGCGAGCCTCGTCGCGCGCGGCGTCCCGATCATCACGGTCGAGGACCACTCGATCCGCGGCGGCTTCGGCGCATGCGTCCTCGAGGCCTGCAACGAACGCGGCATCGACACGCGGCACATCACGCGCCTCGCGATGCCCGACGGCTGGGTCTACCAAGGCGAGCGCAAGGATCAACTCGCCGAGGTCGGCCTCGA
>CAIXEV010000223.1 GCA_903918555.1 uncultured bacterium
CGGCACGTGCCGGGCACTGTTTCTGGGCACTGTTTCTGGATCAGGGCCCCGGGCTTCGCAGCCAGTTCGCGAGCTCCGCCCGTCGACGCACCCCGATCTTCGCGTACAGCCGTTTCGTCACCGTCCGCACCGTGTTGACCGACAGCGCCAGCGACTGCGCGATCTCGGGGCAGTTCCGGCCGTCCGCGAGCATCCGCGCGACCTCGCGCTCGCGCGCCGACAGCACCTTCGCGCTGCCGCCGCCCGACGCCTTGCCGCGGCCGCCCGTCCGGCCGCCCGCTGCGAGATCCGTCCCCGTCTCGCCGCGCTCGATCACATGCAGCGATGCCGTCGGCAGCACCAGTTCCTTGAGTTGTCGCACCTCGATCGCCATGTGGTAGTTGCAGAGATGCGGACGGTCCGACGAGGCGCTCTCCACCTGGTCGATGTAATCCGTGACCGCGCGCAGCCGCCGCCGCAGCTCGACCGCCTCGTCGCGGCTCAGCGACATCGAGCGGTGCACCTCGACGCCCTCGTCGTCGCGGCTGGCGCCCTGCACCCGCGCGGTCTCGAGCACGCTGCGGCCGTGCTCGACCACCCGGCTGCGGATCGCCTGAGCGGTCTCCGCCTGCATGAGGTCGTCGCGGTTGTAGACGATGACGAGCCGCTCCCGCGCGATCTTGAAGGCGCTGCGGCGTCGGGTGCCGGGCTCGAAGGCCGGCCGCACGAGCCCGAGCGCCTTGAGCCGTGCAAGCGCACGGGCGACTGGCTCGCGCGGCGCCTGCATGACCTCGGCGAGTTCATCGACCGTCGAGGCGCGGGCGCGTCGGCGCAGCAACTCCCAGACCGCGCGGATGAACGGGTCGGTGAGCGCATCTGCGAGTCCCGGGTGTTGGGCCGTGAGCGGGTGTCCTGTGGAAAGATCCATCGAACACATCAATGGAATTCCCGCGGCCCGCTTCCTCGCGCGTCGATCGCATTCGACGGGATATTGCGATTCTGGGACTGGAGTAATCCGCACACGCCCTACTCGACTCGTGAATCTGGCCGCGCCTTGCGCACGACGGCTCAAGTCGGCGCGCTTCTCCACTCCATCCCCTCGCCCGATGCCTGATCGTTGAACCGCTGCCCGCCGATCGACGGGGACGCCGCGCCACCCGCGCAGCCACGGAACAGGCGGCCGAGGCGCGGGGCGGTCCGGAGGACGCGGGCGAGGAACGCGCCCCGCGGGCCCTACGCCTGCTTGACCTCGACCCACTTGCCCGTGCGCGCGGCGGCGAGCACGGCGTCGCAGACATACTGCGTGCCGAGCGCGTGGCGGAAGTCGGGATAGCGGCGCTCGGACTTCGGGGCGTCGAGCGAGCGGAGGAACTCGTAGAGCGCGTGCACGAACGAGTGCTCGTATCCGAGTCCCAGGCCCGGCACCCACCACTTGCCCGCGTACGGATGATCGCCGTCGGTGCAGTGGATGCTCGACCAGCCGCGGCGATCGCTCGGCACCCCGTGGTCGAAGTACGAGAGGCGGTTGAGGTCGTGGAGATCCCACGCGAGCGACTTCCTCTCGCCGTTGATCTCGAAGGTGTAGAGCGCCTTGTGGCCGCGCGCGTAGCGGGTCGACTCGAACACGGCCATCGAGCCGTTCTCGAAGCGCGCGAGGAACGCGCAGGCATCGTCGATCTTGACGGCCTGCTTCTTGCCCGTCGCGGTGTGGACGCGCTCCTTGATGAAGGTCTCGGTCATCGCGGCGACCGACACGATCTCGCCGTTGATCCAGCGCGCGGTGTCGATGCAGTGGGCGAGGAGGTCGCCCGTGACGCCCGAGCCCGCGACCGCGGCGTCGAGCCGCCAGAGGCCGGCGCCACCCTGCGGGAGCTCGGCCGAGATCGTCCAGTCCTGCAGGAAGTTGGCGCGGTAGTGGAAGACCTTGCCGAGTTCGCCCGACGAGACGATGTTCTTCGCGAGCGACACCGCGGGGAGGAAGCGATAGTTGTACCAGACGAGGTTCGGCAGCTTCGACTTCTCGACCGCGTGCACCATCTTCTCGCCTTGCGAGCCGTTCAACGCGAGCGGCTTCTCGCAGAGGATCATCTTGCCGTGCCGCACGCACGCGAGCGCGATCTCCATGTGCGAGTCGTTCGGCGTGCAGATGTCGACGGCGTCGATGTCGGCGCGCGCGACCAGCTTGCGCCAGTCGGTCTCGCAGCTCTTGACCTGCCACGCCTTCGCGAACTCGACGAGATTGCCTTCGTTTCGGCCGCAAACGGCCTGCAGCACGGGGCGGCGTCCGGTCTTGAAGAAGTGGCCGGCCTGGTGGATCGCGTTCGCGTGCGCGCGGCCCATGAAGCCGTAGCCGATGAGGCCGATGCGCAGCGGGCGCGGCTCGTCGGAGGTGATCATCGGGATCGCGGTGGGTGACTTCTTGGCCATGGCGTGGTTCCTGTGATGCGTGCGGTCAGTTGGCGAGCGCCTTGCGCACATCGATCATGGTGCGGAGGATCGTGTTCCAGGTGTCCTGCTTCTCGAGCAGCGCGTTGGGGAACATGCAGCCGTCCCAGCAGATGTGCCGCATGCCGCGGCCTTCGGCGCCTTCGAGCCACTTCTTCGAGCAGGCGACGATGTCGAGCTTGCCGTTCGGGTCGTCGGCGGGGCAGTGGCGGCCGGTCTTGTCGTGCGAGCCCGTGCCGTGCACGGTGCCGTCGTTCTGCGCGACATGGAAGTCGATCGTCCACGGGCGCAGGGCGTCGGTGAGCTTGGCGTAGGCCTTCTCGAAATCCTTGTCGAAGTCCTTCTGGGTGTACTTCTTCTCCTTGCCTTTCACCTTGAGGAGCGCCGATTTCGGCGCGTTCACGCCGAGGAGATACAGGTAGGTGTGCGCCAGATCGGCCTGGAAACCGACGGTTCCGGGCATGTCGGTCTCCTCGAGGAGCGCGAGCATCGAGGTCCACGAGTGCATGCCGCCCCAGCAGACCTCGCCTTCGGCGGCGAGGCGCTCGCCGTGGCCCGCGGCGACCATGCCGGCCTCGCGGAAAGTGGCGGCGATCTGCTTGATGGCCTTCTTCTCGTTCTTCGCGGCGGCTTTCGTGCCCGTCGCGCTGTCGATGCGGATCACGCCGTACTTGCGCACGCCGTGCTCGTTGAGGATGCGCGCGATGCGGCAGGCCTTGCGCACGGCGTCGATGAACTTGCGGCGCTGTTCGACGGAGCCCATCGCGCTGTCGCCGACGGTGCCGGGCCACACGGGCGCGACGAGCGAGCCGACCGCGAGGCCCTTCGCGGCGATCATGTCGGCCATCTTGCGGAGGTCGGATTCGCTCGCGTCCGGGTCGGTGTGCGGGTGGAAGAGGAAGAGGTCGACGCCGTCGAACTTCTGGCCGTCGACCTTCGCCTTCGCGGTGAGCTCGAGCATGCGCTCGAGCGAGATGGGCGGATGGTCGGTTCCGGGCTCCTTGCCGACGAGGCCGGGCCACATGGCGTTGTGCAGTTTCATGGGTTGCTCCTAATTCGTGCCAACTACCTACCAATTTGGTGCCTGACACCTGCCTGGCACCGTCGTGCTGCGGCAAGGCGCTTGTTTCCAAGGACTTCCTCGCCACCGCCCGTACCTGTCACCTACCTGTCACCTACCAGGTAGGTGCCAGGCACGCCCCACACCTCGGGGCC
>CAIXEV010000224.1 GCA_903918555.1 uncultured bacterium
CCCCGTGCGGGGGCACGGGGCGTGACGCTGGATGCGGGATCGGACCGTGCCATGCACGTGCCATGCAGTGCCATGCACTGCGCGGCACGTGCCGTGCGCCAGTCGGGTTCAGCGGCGGCGGCGCTTGCCGGCGACGCCCGCGAGGCCGAGCAGCGCAAGCGCGCCCGGCGCGGGGATCGCGAAGATCTGCTGCGAGAACTGCGTGCCGTTCCAGCCCGTGGTCTGGTCGCCTTCCCAGAAGCCGAAGCGGGTGCTCAGGCCGAAGTCGGCGTCGCCGAAGGCCGCGCCTCCGTTCGAGCGGAGGATCGCGTCGATGTTGATGAAGAACTGCGCGCTCGTGATGCGGTTCATCGAGCCGTTGTCGAGAACCGCGAAGCTGCGCGTCGGGAACGCGGCGGTCGGCATGTTGCCGTACGGCACGTTGAAGTTCCCTTCTTCCGGCGATCCGTTCTGGCTGAAGCCGTTCCAGACTGAGTACTGTCGCACCTGACCACGGGGGTTCCCCGCAACAGTCGTCATGTACGACGACGAGTCGCCCACATCATGGCTGAAGACGCCGTCGTTCGCGCCGAAGCTCGAGGCTGCAGCGATGTTGTTTCCGCCGGCGTCGCGGTGGAAGAAGAAGGTCGATCCGCGCGTGGTGCCCGTGTACTGGACGCCCATGCCGACGATGCGGTCGCCAGCCTGCCATGCGCCGCTAAAGAGGCTGCCCGCCGTCTCGCCCGTGTAGCCGACGCCGTCGCCCGCGGCGCCGTTGGCGATGCGCGTGCCGCCCACGGTCTGACCCGCGCTGAGCACGAAGTAGGTGCTGTAGATGTCGTAGGTGCGGCTGGTCGAGCCCTTCACCCACGTGCCCGAGGTCTGCGAGTTGCCGACGGAGTTCCAGCCCGACCACGAGTTGCCGCCGTCGATGTCGACGACTTGGGCGTGGGCGGCGGCGCTCGCAACGAGAGCGAGGGCGGCAGAGCGAACGATGGTTGAGCGCTTGAGAGACTTGTTCATGCGGTTCTCGCGTTGGTGTTTGGCGATGGAGCTCTTCAAAGATGCCCCCTGAACGGGGGTAGCGCAAACCGCTTCCGTTTCTGGTCACTCGATCCAACACAATTGAGGCCTCCCAGCCGTCACGCGCCCTGTAATCGATCGTTGTAATGATTATTGGACACACATCACTGCTTGCCGACCCTGTCCCTGAATCGTTGAAGTAATGCACGGCACGTGCCAGGCACTGATTGGCACGTGCCAGGCACCCATCGGGGCGAGCGCGCGCGCGTGCACGCGATCGCCAAACAAAACGCCCCGCTGTTCGCGGGGCGTTTCGTGCGTGTTGATCAACCGTGACTCAGCGTCGACGGCGGCCTGCGAAGGCGCCCGCGAGACCGAGCAGCGCCAGCGCGCCCGGTGCGGGGATCGCGAAGATCTGGTTCGTGCTGTCGGTGTACGAGTTCGACTCGTCCGCCTCGAAGAAGCCGATCTTGGTTCCGGCCGAGTAGAAGAGGTCGTCGCCGTAGGTCGCCCCGCCGTTGGAGCGGAGGATCGCGTCGAGGTTCATGAACATCTGGACGCTGGTCGAGCGGTCGAGGGAGCCGTTGTCGAGCACCGCGTAGGTGCGCGTCGGCATCGCGAGCGTCGGGCTCTGGCCGTACGGGAAGCTGTAGTTGCCTTCCTGCGGGGAGCCTTCCTGGCTGAAGCCGCTCCAGACCGAGTACTGCTTGGTGCGCCAGCGGCCGGGGTTCCAGAACATGCTGGTGTTGTAGGCCGAGGTGTCGCCGGCATCGTGGCTGAAGACGCCGTCGCCCGCGCCGAAGCTCGACGCGCCGAAGATGTTGTCGCCGCGGGCGTCGACATGCAGGTACGCCGTGGTTCCACGCGTGCCGCCCGTGTACTGGATTCCCACTCCGACGATGCGGTCGCCCGCCTGCCACGCGCCCGTGAACAGGCTCGACGCGTCGTCGCCGCTGTATCCGACGCCGTCGCCGACGCTGCCGTCAGCGAGGCGCGATCCGCCGACCGACTGGCCCGCGTTCAGCGTGAACTGCGTGCGGAAGATGTTGAAGGTGCGATCGGTCCGACCGCGGACCCAGACTCCCGCGGTCTGGGAGTTCGCGATCGAGCTCCAGCCGCTCCACGAGGAGCCTCCGTTGATGTCAACGACTTGCGCGCTCGCGGTGCCAGCGGACATCGCGGCAAATGAGGCGGCAAATGAGGCGGCAACGAGGGAACGACGGACAGCAGTCAGGGTCAGATTCATGTCTCTCTCCGAGGTGTTGCGAGGGAACGGTATTGCGAGGGAAACTGCGACGAGGGGTACGCAGCCAGCGTTTCATACGCAGGGCAACGCAGAAGGTGCTGCATCCACACTTCCCGAACCGCAGGACTTCCGTCGAACTATGCCACGGGTTCGGGGCCGAGGTCGGCCAGGACCAGAAAAATCGCGATCGGTTAAATCGAATCCAAGTATCGACGCGCAGAAACCACCCAATTTGGGGGCTCGGGCACGGGCCGACGGTGCGAACGCAGCGATCCGGTCAGGTCGGACGACCGATGGGGCGCCGATCGGGGCCGCGCCCCCCGCCCCCGTCAGGCGTAGCGCTTCACGACCAGCGTGTCGTTCTGGCCACCGAAGCCGAAGCTGTTCGAAAGGCAGACATCGACCTTCGCCGCGCGCGCCTTGTTGGGCACATAGTCGAGGTCGAGCGCGGGATCGGGCGTCTCGTAGTTGATCGTCGGCGGGAGCATCCCGTCGCGGATCGCGAGCACGCAGGTCATGAACTCGACCGCGCCGGCGGCGGCGATCAGGTGCCCCATCATGCTCTTGATCGAGCTCATGGGGATGTCCTTCGCGTTCTCGCCGAAGACGCGCTTCACGCCGCGCGTCTCGATCGAGTCGTTCTCCTTGGTGCCGGTGCCGTGCGCGCTGATGTAGTCGATCGCGGCGCGGCCGTCGGAGCGGCGCGCGAGCGGGTCGATGCCGGCCTGCGCGAGCGCCTGGCCCATCGAGGCGGCGCCGCCGCGGCCCTCGGGGTGGATGTCGGTGATGCGGAAGGCGTCGGCGCTCGAGCCGTAGCCGGCGATCTCGGCGAGCGGCTTCGCGCCGCGCGCGAGCGCGTGGTCGAGGCTCTCGAGCACGATCATGCCCGAGCCTTCGCCCATCACGAAGCCATCGCGCGTCGCGTCGAACGGCCGCGAGGCCTTCGTCGGATCGCCCTTCGAGGTCGAGAGCGCGGTGAGGCGGTTGAAGCCGGTCACGCCGAGGACATGGATCATCGTGTGCGTGCCGCCCGAGAGCATCACATCGGCGTCGCCGCGCTTGATGAGGCTGAACGCCTCGCCGATCGCCTGCGTGCTGGCGGCGCACGCGGTGAGGCAGTTGAGCGCGGGGCCGCGCACGCCGAACTCGCGCGCGAGGTGCGCGAGCGGCATGTTGGGCTCCTGCTCGACCTCGCGCATCCGGTCCATCGCCTGATGCGCGTACGCGGCCCAGCGCACGCCGTCGATCTTCTTGTTCGCGTCGTCCCAGCCGGCGAGGTTCGACGCGGCGTAGTTCTCGAAGTCGATCACGCCTTCGCCGGCGCCGAGGTAGAGGCCGATGCGCTTGCGGTTGAGCGCGGCGTAGCCGTCGAGGCCCGACTGCCGCCACGCCTGGCTTGCGGCGCCGAGCGCGAACTGCGAGTTCAGGCCCGCGCTCGCGTGGACCGACGCGTCCTTCACGAAGCGCGACATGTCGTAGTCCTTCACCTGCGCGGCGAAGGTGGTGGGGAAGGTGCGCGCGTCGAAGCGCGTGATCGGGCCCATGCCCGACTCGCTGCGCATCAGCCGCTGCCAGACGCTGTCGACATCGTGGCCAAGCGGCGTGATCCAGCCCATGCCAGTGACGACGACGCGACGGGAGTTCGAGGAGGTGGTCATCGGTGGAAGATCGCTCGGTTCGCGGGGCAAATGCTGGTGTTTCAGGCGGGCTTCGAGATGACTGCGGCGCTGTTCTGGCCGCCGAGGCTCGGCGTGCAGACGAGGATGTGGCGGAGCGCGTGCGGCGCGCTCGGCGCTGCGGCGGCCGCGAGCGCGCCCGTCGCGGTCGAGTTGAGCCGCGCGGGGAGCCGCTGCTCGGAGATGGCGCGCGCGGCGACGGCGACGGCGATCGCGCCGAAGCCCGCGCAGGTGGCGCCGATCGAGGGCGCGAGCGTGATGATCGCCTTCTTCGAGAGGCCCTCGCCGAACACGCGCGCGAGCGCCTTCGACTCGAGGCCGTCGAGCGCAGGCACGCCCGAACCGTACGGAATCACAGCGTCGATGTCGGCCGGCGCGACGCCGGCGTCGCGGAGCGCGGCTTCGATCGCGTCGGCGAGCGACTCGCCCGAGGCGTCGGGCACGAGGCCGACGGTGTCGTCGCACCAGCTTTGCGAGGCGCCCGTCCCCGAGAGAACGGCGTGGATGCGTGCGCCGCGCGCCTTCGCGGTGTCCTCGGCCTCGACGACGAGGATGCCGCCGCCTTCACCGACGAGCGCGCCCGTGGCGGCTTGGTCGAAGGGCTTCACGACCGTCGTCGCGTCGCAGGTGGTCGTGCACGGCGCGAGGCGGCCCGCGAGTTCCTGCCGCAGGTACGCCATCGGGTTCATCTTGCTGTCGGCGCCGCCCGAGAGGCAGGCGTCGGCCGCGCCACGCTCGATCACGCGCTGGCTCTCGGCGAGCGACAGGCCGCTCGAGGCCTCGTTGCAGGTGATCGTGTTCGACGGCCCCTGGCAATCGTGGATGATCGTCACATGGCAGGCGAGCATGTTGGGGAGGTACTTGAGGAGCCATAGCGGCGTGAGCTCCTGCATGCCCTGCTGTCCCCAGTGCGACGGATCGAACGCGCCGCTCGAGCCGCGCGAGGAGTGGAGCGCGGCCGTGAGCTCGTCGAGCTCGGCGGCGATCAGGCCGGCGCCGATGTGGCAGCCGAAGCGGTCGGGCGGGATCGTCGGCGGGTTGTCGGGGTCGGTGCCGCGCGTGCCGAGGCCGGCGTCCTTCACGGCCGTGAGCGCGGCGCCGACGGCGATCTCGATGTCGCGCGCCATGACCTTGGTGGCCTTGCGGTAGCTCTTCGGGACGAACTCCTTCACATCGAAGCTCTCGGGGAGCTCGGCGCCGGAGGCGGCACGGAAGCCGGAGGCATCGAACGCGCGAATCGGCGCGAGCGCGGAGCGGCCCTCGCAGAGAGCGCTCCAGAGCGGATCGATTCCGACTCCGTGGGCGGTGACGGGGCCGAGCCCAGTGATGACGACGCGACGGCGGGACATAGGGGCGTGAGGATATCCCGAAACGGTGCCCGGCACGTGCCA
>CAIXEV010000225.1 GCA_903918555.1 uncultured bacterium
CGGCACGTGCCAGGAGGTGCCAAGCACCAGCCGGCACGTGCCGGGCACCGTTTCTGTCAGGCACCGCTTCCGCCCGCCTTCCCGTAGGCTCTCCCCATGCCCAGTTCCACCGTCGAGCGCTACCACGCCGCCGCGATCCAGACCGCGTTCGCGAACCCGAGGACGCGCGACGAGATTCCCTCGCGCGTGGCGCGCATGATCGCGATGGCCGAGCAGACGGTCGCGGGCTACGCGCCGTTCTTCGATGTGCGGCTGGTCGCGTTCCCCGAGTTCGCGCACGCCGCACCCGTCTACTTCACGGTCGACGAACTGCTCGAGCATCTCGCGGTCGAGCTTCCCAACGACCACACCGACGCCTACACGCGCTTCGCGAAGAAGACCGGCTGCTTCGTGCAGACGGGCACCTTCATCGAGCGCGACGCGCGCTACCCGGGCGCTGTCTTCAACACGACCTGCCTCATCGGCCCCGACGGCATCGCCGCGAAGTACCGCAAGGTGAACCCGTGGATCCCGTGGGAGGTCCACGCAAGCCCGCACGACATCGCGGGCTACGCCGAAGATCCGTTCCCCGTCGCCGACACCGAGATCGGGAAGATCGGCTGCGCGATCTGCTACGACTGGCTCTTCCCCGAGTCGATCCGCCAGCTTGCGTTCAACGGCGCCGAGGTCCTCGTGCGCGTGAGCGCCTACATGGATCCGTGGGGCGCGACCGCGCCGATGGACTGGTGGACGACGATCAACCGCGCGCGTGCGATCGAGAACACGGCGTTCGTCCTCGCGTGCAACCAGGGCGCGAGCTTCGAGGGCTATCCGCCGTTCTCGTGGCCGGGCGGCTCGATGGCGGTCGACTTCGACGGGCGCATCCTCGCGCAGGCGGACCCGGGGGCGGGGGAGAAGGTCGTCGTGGCGCCCATCGACCTCGCGGCGCTCCGCGACGCGCGCGAACGCCGCCGCGGCCACGACATGCGCGCGCACTACCGCGCGGAAGTCCACCCGTATGCGGCCCGTGCGCAATTCATGCGCGCGGCGCCCGGGGCGATCTCGATCGAGTCGAACGAGGCGCGCATCGCGGCCGCCAAGCGCACGCTCGGGTGAGTTGCGTATCCTGCGCGGATGCTGCGTTCGTCCCTCGTCCGCGTCGTGGTCGCCTGCATCGGCGTGAGCGTGCTTCTCTCGTGCAAGAAGGAGACGCCGGGCGCATCGTCGGGCTCGCCTCCGGTCTCCTACGACGACGCCACGATGTCGCTTCTCAACGACGCGAAGGGCCTCATGGGCCGCTTCGAGTTCGAGGCCGCGGCCGCGAAGTACGCCGAGGCGCTCGCGCTTCCGTCGAAGCCGCCTGAAGCGGCGCTCGGGCGCGCGATCGCCACGCTCAACCAGTCGCGCGAGGGCGCGCAGGACGAGGCGCTCGTCATGCTCGGGGAGTTCCTCGCGACGAAGCCGCCGCGCGACCTCGAGCTGCGCGCGCGCTATTGCCAAGGGCTCTGCTTCCTCTACCTCGGCCGCGCGGGCGAGGCGGTCGCTGCGTTCACGCCGGTCGCCGAGGCGCGTTCGGCCGACGCGTACGCGCTCTACTTCGCCGCGCAGGCGCTCGAGCAGACGGGCGAGCACGCGAAGGCGCTTCCGTGGTACGCGGCCTCCGCCGAGCGCGACCCGTATCTCAAGAGCGCGGAACTCGGCATCCAGCGCTGCGCGCGCAGGCTCGGCGACGAGAAGCGCGCCGAGGCGGCGCTGACCGCCTTCGAGCGGCTCGCGTCGAACCCGCGCGCGCGCAACGCGGAGTTCAAGTACACGCGGATGGGCGATCTCGGCCTCGCGGTGGTGCCGGAGGCCGCGGGAAAGCGTGCCTACACGCCGCCAGCCGGGCCGATCTTCGAGGATCCCACGGAGCTCGCGATCCGCTGGCCGGAGGGATTCACGCCGCGCTGGTCGAACGACGCCGAGCAGCACGCGGTCACCGTCGACATCGACCGCGACGGCCGACTCGACATCCTGCTCGCCCGCGCGCTGATGCTGCCGAGCGCGCCAGGCGTGGTCGAGGCGCGGACGCTCGTCCTCATGGCGGGCGCCGACGGCACCTACGACGCAAAGCCCGATCATCCGCTCGTCGGGCTCATCGGCGCCGGCGTCTTCTCGATTCTCTGCGGAGACATCGACTCGGATGGATTCACCGACCTCTATGTCTGCCGCATCGGCGACAACGCGCTGCTGCTCGCCGACGGACTCGGCGGGTTCCGCGACGAGGCGGAGCAGGCGGGCGTGAAGGGGCGCGGCATGACCTGCGTCGACGGCGCGCTCGCGGACCTCGACCACGACGGAGACCTCGATCTCTTCCTCTGCTTCCGCGACGCGCCGAACCAGCTCTACATCAACAACCTCGACGGCACCTTCCGCGAGATCGGCCGCGAGGCCGGAATCGCCACCGAGGACCGCTCGCCGATCGGCGTGATCGTGGGCGACTTCGACTTCGACCGCGATGCGGACATCTTCGTGCTCAACGAGACGCCGCCGCACGAGGCCTTCGTGAACGACCGCCTGTGGAAGTGGACGAGCGGCAAGTTCCCCGGGCTTTCCGAGGAACAGCTCGGGGAGCCGGCGGATTCGGCGGCGGTGGTGGAGCTCACCGACATCCCGCTGCGCCGATTCGTGCTCGGCACCTCGCGATACCTGCGGTTGCCGACGCGCTACGAGGAGTACCGCGGGAACCGCGCGCCGCGGCTCTCCGTCGCGGATGCCACGGGCGACGGGCACGCGGACATCGTCGTCAGCGGCTCGGATCGGATCGAGCTGCGCGACAAGTCGGGGCGTCTCGTGTCGGAGTGGCCGGTGCAGCAGGGCTCGATCCGCACGCAGCTCCTCACGCTCGATGCGCTGCGCGGCGCGGAGCTTCTCACCACGCGCGTCGACGGCGCGCCGCTCGTCCGGCGCGCGGGCGCGGGACGCGGTCCTTACGCGGCGATCGCGTTCAGCGGACGGGCCGATCCATCGCAATCCATGCGCTCGAACCCGAGCGGAATCGGCACGAGTTACGCCGCGCGCGTCGGCAGCGAGTGGTTCGGCGGCGAGACCTTCCGCGCATCGACGGCGCGCGGGCAATCGCTTGCGCCCGTGTCGATCGGCACGGGGCCGTTCGGCGCGATCGACTTCGTCGAGCTCGAGTGGTCGGACGGCGTCTTCCAGACCGAACTCGACCTTGCGGCGGGCAAGCTGCACGCGATCACCGAGACGCAGCGGCAGATCTCGTCGTGCCCGGTGCTCTTTGCGTGGAACGGCAGCGAGATGCGGTTCGTCAGCGACCTTCTCGGCGTCGGCGGCATGGGCTATCTGCTGGCGCCGGGGCAGTACGCGGAGTCGCGTCCGTGGGAGTACTTCGTGCTGCCCGAGGGCGCGCTCGCGCCCCGCGCCGATGGAACGCTTTCGCTCACGCTCGCGGAGCCGATGGAGGAGTCCTGCTACCTCGACAGCATCCGCTTGCGGGCGATCGATCTTCCCGACGGATGGGACATCGCGCCCGATGAGCGGCTTTCGGTCGGAGGGCCCGCGCCGACGGGCGAGACCGTCGCCTGGCGGCGCGCATCCGAGCGGCTTCCGCGCGGCGTCGAGGAACTCGCGAGCCCCGATCTTGTGGCCTTGGAGCCAGGGACGCGCGATCCGCGTTTCCTCGGGCGGCTGATGTCCGAGCATGTCGTCGAGCTTGACTTCGGCGTCGCGATCGACGCGATGCGCGATCCATGGCTCGTGATCGACGGATGGGTCGAGTATCCGTACTCCCAGACGATGTTCGCGGCGTGGCAGGCGGGCGCCGACTACCGACCGCCGAACCTCGAGGCGCGCGGCGCCGACGGGAAGTGGGTCGAGGTGCTTCCATCATGGGGATACATGGCGGGCATGCCGCGGCGCATGGCGCTTCCGGTGCCGCGCGCATCGCTGCCGGCGGGGACGAGCGCGCTGCGGATGCGGATGAATGTCGAGCTCTATCTTGACAGTGTGCGGCTGGTCGATCGGGAGCCGCTGCGTGCCGCGCCCGTCGAGCTGTCGCTCGCGCGCGCATCGCTCGCGTCGGTCGGATTCGCGAAGTGGTCGGTCGGGCCGCAGCGGCAGCCGTTCTACGACCGCCGCACGCTGCTCCCGCTGTGGGATTGCCGCATGCAGCGGGGCATGTACACGCAGTTTGGCGATGTGGGCGAGCTTCTCGCGCGCGACGACGGTGCGCTTGTCGTGTTCGGATCGGGCGAGGAGATCTCCTTCGACTTCGCCGGCTCGGCCGCGGCCGCGCAGCCTGGAACCACCCGACGCTTTGTGCTCGAGGTTCGTGGCTGGTGCAAGGACATGGATCTCTTCACCCGCGATGGCGAGACCGTCGGGCCGTTGCCCGTTCAGCCCGCCGATGAGAGAGCCCGCGAACTCATGGCAAAGACGCGCACGCGGCCCGCTGGCGGTCGATAGCGGAACGGCCCGCTTGGATTTCTTGACGCGTCGAGTATCCTCGCCGCGTGGCGAAGTACCGTCCTGCCGTCGGAGCGAAACTGAAGTGGCTGCTTGCGGCCGTCTTCGGGCTGTTCGCCGTGCTCGCGGTCAACAGCGTCTACCTGTCGACGATCACCTTCCTCGAGTGGCGCTCGGGCGAATCGCTGCAGGGCGAGTTCTACCTCTGGAACTTCCTCGCGCATCTCGTGCTCGGCTTCGCGATCGTGGTGCCGACGATCGTGTTCGGCGCGATGCACTGGCGCAATGTCTCGAACCGCCCGAACCCGCGCGCGATCGCGGCCGGCATCGCGACCTTCGCGGCCGCGATCGTGCTGCTCGCGACGGGCGTCGCGCTCACGCGGGTCGAGCTCGCGGGCGTCGTCGTCGGTGTGCGCGAGCCCGCGGTGCGCGAGACGGTCTACTGGCTGCATGTGATCGCGCCGTTCGTGGTGTCGTGGCTCTTCGTGCTGCACCGCCTGTCGGGCCGCAAGATCAAGTGGAAGGTCGGCGCGCGCTGGGGCGGGGTGGCCCTCGCGGTGTCGGCGCTTGCGGTCGCCGCGCATGTGGTGTGGCCTGAACCCGAGGTGCGCGTGCCGGAGGATGGCGCGCAGTACTTCGAGCCGTCGCTCGCGCAGACCTCGACCGGCGGCTTCATTCCCGCCGAGGGCTTGATGGCGAACGAGTACTGCCTCGAGTGCCACGCCGATGTCGTCCACTCGTGGACGCATTCGGCGCACGCGATCAGTTCGTTCAACAACCCGGTCTACGCCGCGAGCGTGCGCGAGACGCGCGAGCGCGCGTTTGCGCGCGAGGGGAGCGTGAGCGACGCCAACTTCTGCGCAGGCTGCCACGATCCCGTGCCGTTCTTCTCGGGCGCGTTCGAGGACTCGCGCTGGGACGACCCGAAGTACGACGCCGCGAACGACCCGCTCGGCCGCGCGAGCATCAGCTGCACCGTCTGCCACGGCATCGTGTCGATCGACAGCCCGCGCGGCAACGCCGACTACACGATTGAGGAGAGCGCGCACTATCCGTTCGCCATCAGCGAGTCGCCGCTCCTGCGCTGGGCGTCGAGCCAGCTCATCAAGGCGAAGCCCGCGTTCCACAAGCACACCTTCCTCAAGCCCGAGGTGCACCGCTCGAACGAGTTCTGCGGCGCGTGCCACAAGGTGCATCTGCCCGAGAAGCTCAACGACTACAAGTGGCTGCGCGGCCAGGATCACTACGGGTCGTTCCTCTTCTCGGCGCGCAGCGGCCACGGCGCCCTCGGCTGGTACCAGCCCGACAAGGCCGCGACCACCTGCAACGAGTGCCACATGCAGTCGGTGCCGAGCGGCGACTTCGCTGCGCGCGACCGCGACGGGAGCGGCACGCGCAGCATCCTGTCGCATGCGTTCCCGAGCGCGAACACGGCGCTCTCGTGCCTGACCGACATGAGCGCGTCGGCGATGCTGCCGCGCGCGTACGCGGACGACCTGCCTCCCGAGATGGCCGCGGAGACTTCCGAAGAGGCGCGCGCGAAGATCATCGCGGGGCACGCCGCCTTCAACGCGAAGACGCTGCGCGTCGATCTCTTCGCGGTGCGCGAGGGCGGCGCGGTCGACGGCGCGCTGCGCGTGATCGGCGCGGATCTGCCGGTGCTCGAGGCGGGCAAGACCTATCTCGTCGAGGCGGTCGTGCGCACGCTGAACATCGGGCACGAGTTCACGCAGGGAACGGCGGACTCGAACGAGGCGTGGCTGTGGGCGCGCGCCGCGCTCGGAGGGCGCGAGGTCGGCACGACCGGCGGCATCGACGGCGAGAGCGGGGCGCTCGACCCGTGGTCGAAGATGTTCAACGCGTTCGTGATCGACCGCGACGGCGGGCGCATCGACCGGCGCAATCCGCAGGACATCTTCCTGCCGCTCTACAACAACCAGATTCCGCCGGGCGCGGGCGATGTGACGCACCTGGCGCTCTCTGTGCCCGAGGACGCGGCCGCGCCGCTTGAGCTCGAGGTCGAGGTGCGCTACCGCAAGTTCGACACGACCTACCTGCGCTATGTCTACGGCCCCGAGCGCGTGAACGACCTGCCTGTGCTGGTGCTGGCGCGCGACCGCGTGACGCTGCCGGTGCGCGGGCGCGACGGCGTGGTGCACGGCGCCGCGGCGGCTGCGCCCGACGCGACTCCCGCGTGGCAGCGTTGGTACGACTACGGCATCGGGCTCTTCCGCGAGGCGGACCGGGGCGCCGGTCGCGGCGCGCTGCGCCAGGCGGACGAGGCGTTTGCCGAGCTTGCGAAGGTCGCGCCGTCGCTTGGGGCGCTCGCGCGCGCGCGGCTCGCGATCCGCGAGGGGCGTCTTGACGATGCGTCGGCGCTGCTCGCGATCGCGGCGCAGGGCGAGAAGGGCGATGGCGGTGCACCCGCAGCGCCGCCGTGGACGCTTGCGTACTTCACGGCGCTCGTCGACAAGCAGAACGGCAACTTCGCGAGCGCGGTGGAGGCGTTCGAGCGCGTGCGCACGACCGACTTCGCGGGCGCGCGCGAGCGTGGCTTCGACTTCGCGCTCGACACGCGCGTGCTGAACGAGCTGTCGGAGACGCTGCTTGAGCAGGCGTTGGTCGAGCAGGGTGAGTCACGCACGGCGCTTGTGAATCGCGCGCTCTCCGTTGCGCGCGCAGCGCTCGAGGTCGACCCCGAGCACGCGCAGGCGTGGTGGCTGGTCAACCGGTCGGCGACCGAGCTCGGTGACGAGTCGACCGCTGCGAACGCACGCGAGAAGCACGCGCGCTACAAGCCCGACGAGAACGCCCGCGACCGCGCGGTGCGGCTGGCACGGGAGAAATACCCGTGGGCGAACGCAGCGGCGGAGGCGACGGTGCTCTACCCGATGCACCGCGAGGGTCGCCTGACGGGTGACCTGCGACCTGGGACACGCGTGGAAGTCCAGAACTAGAAACGGTGCCCGGCACGTGCCAACTGGTGCCAGACACCTCACGGCACGCAGCAGGCACCC
>CAIXEV010000226.1 GCA_903918555.1 uncultured bacterium
GCGGGAACCTTCGAGCTTCCCGAAGCGCAGCTCGACCGCTTCATGCTGCGCCACCGGCTCTCGTACCCGACGCCGACCGACGAAGCCGAGGTCGTGCGCCGCAGCCTCAAGCTGAAGCTCAAGCGCCAAGGCGACGGCGCCGTGCCGATGAGCGCGTTCGACGCGATCGACGACAGCCGCCGCATGCATGTCGGCGACCTCACCACCGCGATGGCCGCGGTGCAGGCCGTGCATGTGAGCGATGTGTTCGTGCGCGACACGGTCGAGCTCGTCAACCTCACGCGCCGCCACAAGGACATCGAGCTCGGCTGCAGCCCGCGCGCGGCGCTCGCGCTCGTCCATGCGTCGCGCGCGCGGGCGTTCATCCACGGCCGCAGCTACACGATTCCCGAGGACATCTTCGCGCTCGCCGACGATGTGATCCTCCACCGCATGCGCCTCAACTACGAGGCGCTCGCGACGGGAAAGACCGCGCAGGGCGTGCTGCGCGAGCTCCTCTCGACGATGGCCTGAACCCGCAACGCGATGACGCCCGCAGCGACCAGCACCGATCTCGATCTCCCCGCGCCCGAGTCGCTCGCGCGCGGCGACTTCGACATCGTCATCCGCCGGCTCGCCGACGACCTCGCGTTCGGCAGCGACACCTCGCGCCTCGTCGGTAGCGGCCTCGAGTACGCGAGTTCGCGGCCGTACATCCCGGGCGACTCGGTGCGTCTCCTCAACTGGCGGCTCACCGCGCGCACCGGCAAGCCCTTCGTGCGCGAGTACGAGGCGCTCAAGCGCACGGTCGTCTACCTCTTCGTCGACACATCCGCGTCGATGTCGGTCGCGTCGACCGCGCGCTCGAAGCACGATCTCGCGGTGTGGATCGCGTCGGCGATCGGCCTCGTCGCGCAGCGGCGCATGAGCCCCGTCGCGATCGTCTCGGGCGGCGAGCGCGAGATTCCGCTTGTTCCAAGCCTTTCGCGCAGCGAACTCTGGCAGGCGATCGAGCCGCTGCGCACGCGCGGCGTCGACGAGCAGACGACGCTCGGCGCGCAGCTGCGGCGCGTGGCGCAGCGCGCGACGCGCGCGAGCGTGATGTTCATCCTCAGCGACCTGCACGACCCCGACGCGATCCCCGCGATCCGCCACGCCGCGCAGAAGCACGATTGCTCGGTGATCCATCTCGTCGACCCCGTCGAGACGAAGCCGCTGCGCGCGGGCTTCTTCCGCGGCCGCGAGGCGGAGACGGGCCGCCGTTTCGTCGGCACGAGTTCGACCGTGCTCGGCGAGGTCGAGGTCGTGCGCGATGAACTCCTGCGCTCGGGCGCCGACTACCTTCGCCTCGACACCGACAAGCCGTTCATTCCCGCGCTGCGCCACCACCTTGGCTCGCGCGGCGGACTTGCAAGGGGGCGCGGATGAGGCCTGTCCACCGCGCGATTCCCGCCGTCGTGTCGCTCGCGCTCCTCTGCGCCTTCGCACCCGCCGTGCGCGCGCAGTCGGACGAAACCCGCGCCGTCGCCCGCGCCGCCCGCGGCAGCGTCGGCTCGATCGAGGTCACCTACCGAGACGCGCCGCTGCGCGCGAAGGCGCTGCGCGACGCGAACGCGCCCGTCCTCGTGCGCGTGACGGCGCTCGGCGGCGACCGCTACCGCATCGACTACATCGGCGCGGTCACGGGAACCTACGACCTCCTGCCCGCGATCGAGCGCGCCGATGGCCGCGCGCCGGAAGGCCTTGATCGGGGCATGGGCTCGCTCTCCGTCGAGATCTTCTCGCAGCTGCCGCCGAACGCGGGCACCGATGTCTTCGGCCTCTCGGCGCCGGGCTTCAACTTCTCCGCGCACTACACGACCGCGCTCTGGACGCTCGGCGCGCTCTGGACAGCCATCCCCGCGTTCTTCCTGATCCGCCGCGCGATGCGCCGCACGCCGCACGCCGCGCCCGTCGTGCCGCCGCGCGAGCCAACCACCGCCGAGCTCCTCTTCGCGGCGGTCGACGCAGCGCGCACGCGCGAACTCACCGCCGACGAGCGCGGGCAGCTCGAGCTGCGTCTCCTCCAGATCCTGCGCCGCGGCGCGCCCGACGGCGATGTCGCGGCGGCGATCACGGCGCTGCGCGCCGACCAACGCACGGGCGCCGTCGTGCGCGCCGTCGAGTCGTGGCTCCACGCGCCCGAAAGCGGCGGCGCCGCGCGCGCGCTCGCCGAACTCGACGCGCTGCGCGCGAAGTCATCGGACGCCCCAGCGGCCGGAGGCGCCCCGTGACCTTCACGCATGCGTGGGTGCTTCTCTTCCTCGCGATTCCGGTCGTCCTCGCCTGGACGGCGATCGCGCGCGCGCCCGGCCTCGTCAGCCCGGCCGATCACTCGAAGCACCGCGAGCGCCCGTGGCTCGTGCGCATCCTCGGCTTCTTCGATCTCGTGCCGCTCATGCTGCTTGCGGTCGCGATCGTCATGCTCGCAGGCCCGCAGACGCTGCAGCAGCCGAAGCGCGAGCGCTCGCTCACCAACATCCAGATCTGCCTCGATGTCTCGGGCAGCATGACGGGCCGCAGATACGAGCTCGCCACGAAGGCGGTCGAGGACTTCACCCGCGCCCGCGAAGGCGACGCCTTCGGGCTCACGCTGTTCGGCGTGCAGCAGATCCGCTGGATGCCGCTGACGAAGGACCTCGCCGCGATCCGCAACGCGCTGCCGTTTGCGAATCCTGCGCAGCAGCCGTCGCACATGGGCGGCACGATGATCGGCGCGGCGCTCGACTTCTGCCGCAAGAACATGGTCGCGGAGGCCGCCGCGGGCGATCGCCTCATCATCCTCGTCTCGGACGGCATGAGCGCCGACCTCGACGGCGACGCGCCCTCGCGAATCGGCGGCGACCTGAAGGACGACGGGATCACCGTCTTCCACATCCACATCGACGAGACCGACGTGCCCGCCGAGGTCGTCGAGCTCGTCGAGGAGACCGGCGGGCAGGCGTTCGCAGCGACCGACACGAACTCGCTGCGCGCGGTGTTCGACCACATCGACAAGATGAAGCCCGCGAAGTTCGCGCAAGTCGGCACCGTGCCGCTCGACCGCTTCGCGCCGTTCGCGGCGATCGCGCTCGCGCTGCTCGGGCTGCACGCCATCGGCCTCCTCTTCGCGAGGTACACGCCGTGGTGACGCCGATCCTCGTGGTGACGCCGATCCTCGTGGTGACGCCGATCCTCGTGGTGACGCCGATCCTCATGGTGACGCCGATCCTCACGGCGATGCTCGTCGGCGTGGCCGCGCTGCTCGTCGCGGCGCTCGCGGAGGCGCGTCACGCGGCGCGCATCGCGCGCGTGCGTCGCCTCGTCTTCGGCGCGAGCGGACGCCCCGCCCTGTGGGCCGAGGCGGCGCCGGTCGCCCGCGCGCTCGCGTTCGGCCTCGCGGCGTTCGGCGCGACCGCGCTCTACCTCCATGATCCGCTCGAAGGCAACGGCGAGCCGAATCCGCGCGCGTCGCGGCAGCTGCTCGTCGTGCTCGATGTGTCGCCCTCGATGAATCTGTCGGACTCCGGGCCGGGCAACGACAAGATGATGCGCGGCGTGTGGGCGGGCAAGGTGCTGCAGGGCATCCTCGACCGCCTCGACATGACCGACACGCGCGTGTCGATGATCGCCTTCTACTCGCGGGCGATTCCCATGCTGCAGGACTCGACCGACAAGAACGTGCTGTCGAACCTGATGGACGGCCTCCCGCTCTACACGGCGTTCAAGCCGGGCCAGACCGACATGCAGGCCGGCATCGACGCGGCCTTCGAGATGGCGAAGGGCTGGGCGCGCGACTCGACGACGCTCGTCGTCATCTCCGACGGCGATCTCGACAAGCCCGTCAACATCGGGCGCCGGCCCATCTCGATCGCAGACGCGATCGTGATCGGCGTCGGCGATCCGTCGCGCGCCACGCCGATCTCGGGCCACGCGTCGCGCCAGGACCAGTGGACGCTCAAGAGCGTGGCCGCGAAGCTCGGCGGCTACTACCACGAAGGCAACACGAAGCACCTCCCGACCGCGGTGCTCGACGAACTCACCATGATCGCCCCGCGCGTCTCCGACGGGCTCGGACTGCGCGAGGCGGGGCTCCTCGCGCTCGGCATCGGATGCACGGTGCTCGGCGTGCTCAGCCCGCTCCTCACCCTGTTCGGCCTCCGACGCGACGGAGCCACCTCTACGGACCAACGCGCCTCGTCGCGCGCACCTGAAGGAACCCCGGCATGACCAGCTCGAACTCCCCCGCTTCCGCCGATCCGAACCGCAACGCCACGCTCTCGCGCCGACTCGCGTGGACGCTGTGGGCGCTCGTCCCCGTCGGGCTTCTCGCGTTCCACTTCGGTCCCGGGCAGCTGGCGTGGAAGGAAGACCGCGCCGCGCGCATCGTGGCGCGCGCGGAGTCGCTGCAGGCGGGCGCGCTGAAGCTGCAGGACACGGCCTACGACGCGCACCTCGCCGCGATCGAGGCGCGCATCGCCGCGTTCGGCAGCACCGACGATTCGCTGCGTGCCGCGGCGCTCGAGGCGAACAAGGGCGAGGAGGCCGCCTACGCGGAGGCCTCCGCCGCGTGGCGCGAGACCGCGAACGCGCTCGCGGAGGCCGAAGCGGTCGTCGAGGAGACGGGCGGCTCGGTGCGCGACGAGATCCGCCTTGCGCGCGGCCGCGCGCTCGTGCGCACGGGCGATGTCGCGGCCGGAGCCGCCGTGCTCGAGGACCTGCTCGCCGAACTGATGGATGCCCGCGCGGCCGAGAGCGCCGACGCGGGCGCGCCGCGCGCGGTCCGCACCGCCGCGAGCAACGACGCCGACGCCCTCGCACGCGCGACGCGCGAGGAGCTCGCGACCGCGTACTACTACGGCGCGCGCCTGCTGCGCCTCGGCGGCCAGCCCGCCGAGCAGTGGCGCGAGGCGGCCGCGAGCGCGAAGCAGAACTTCCGCTACCTCGCCGAGGATGCGAAGACGCGCGGCGCGTCGGGCGAGGAGATCGCGAATCACGAGAAGAACGGCGAACTCGTCCTCAACCTCGAGCAGAGCTCGCTCGACGAGCTCTACGCGAAGCCGCGTCCGAAGGATTCGCCCACGGGCAACTGCAACGGCCTCTGCGACAACAAGGGCAAGAAGCCCGGCAAGCGGCCCGGCGGCGACAAGCCCTCGAAGGGCGCAGGCATGAACGGCGAGATCGGCAACGGCTGGTGAGCGCGCTCCGCGTGCGAGGGCTGGTGAGCGCGCTCCGCGCGCAAGGGAACACGACATGAACGAGACGACTTCCCTCTCCCGACTGACTCTCCCCGCCGCGTTTGCCCTCGCGGCCGCGGTCGCCTGCGCGGGCGGCGCGTTCGCGCAGATCCGCGCGGTCAAGATCATGCCCGCGAACGGCGTGCCCGTCGAAGGCGACATCCTGTCGTATGACGAGGAGGGCAGCATGGCCGAGCCGCCGCCGATGCCGCCGAACGACGGCGCCGGCGGAGACGCGATGCCCGCGCCGATTCCGCCCGAACTGCTCGTGCAGCTCGGGCCGGCCGAGGTCGCGGCGCTCAAGGCGCTCTACGAGTCGATCGATCCGCCGTCGCAGGACGAGATGCGCGCGTTCTACCGCGACCTCGGCGTCGACCTCGACATGGCGCTCGGCCTCGCGCAGGCGAAGTCGATGCAGGCGCAGCGCGGGCAGATGATCGCGATGTCGATGCGCGACGGAAGCCTCGACTTCACGCGCAAGCCGGAGGCCGTGCTGAACGCGCGCGCACGCCTCGGCTTCGGGCAGGTTCCGTATCCGAACCCCGAAACCGCGCAGCCGCAGGAGGTCGCGCGCTGGATCCACCTCCACATCATGGCGGGCGAGTGGAAGACCTTCTCGAACTACCTCGAGACGCGCCCGCTCGGCGAGAGCGAGCCGGTCTACACCGCGATCCTGCAGGCGATGAACCGCGGCGACATCGGCCTTCTTCCCGAGGAAGTGCTCGCGTTCGCCGAAGCGTCGCCTGCGCCGTTCAAGCCGTGGCAGCTGCAGGCGCTCGGCCGCATGCTGCAGCAGGCGGCCGCGAAGTACTCGACCGGCGAGATGCTCGCGTCGATCCGCGAAGGCACGCGCTACTTCGGCAAGTACGACGACGCCGCGCGCCGCCAGACCGTCGAGTTCCTCGCCGCGGGCGGGCTGCTCGAGGCCGCGTACGAGTTCCTCCCGTCGCTCGAGGACGCGCGCGCCCAAGGCGACGGCGGGCTTCTCATCGTGCACGCCCGCTACATGCTCGATCTCGCGAAGAAGGCGGGCGAAGGGCCCGAGGCCGAGGCGCTGCGCATCGAGGCGTTCCGCGTGCTCGCCCAGGCGACGCTGCTGCCGAAGGAGTCGACCGACCGCCGGCGCGAGGCGCTCAAGCTCGCGATCGCGCAGATGAACAATGTTCCGAAGGTGCAGGTCCAGCCGTGGCTCGCGGAGGTGTTCGCGAGCCCCGCGCTCGGGCCCGCGGCGCTCGAGCAGCTCGCGCTCAGCGCGGCGTCGATCGGCAACATGCAGGTCGCGGCCGAGCAGCGCGCGAAGGCGATCCTCAACCTCAAGGAGTCGGTCGATGTGCTCCTCGCCCGCGAGGACATCGACTCCGCGGCGCTGCGCGTGCCGCTGCGCATGGTCACCACCGCGCTCGTCGCCGAGATGGAGCGCGCGGTGCAGGAGCAAGGCCGCCAGCAGTTCATCGGCCGCGACTCGCAGTTCCTCTACCGCGCGATTCCCAGCGAGAAGTGGCTTTCGTCGATCGAGCCGAGCCTCGCGACCCGCGCGCGCCTCGCGTGCATCGGCATCGCCACCGTCGCCGACGAGACGGACCAGGCGCTGTCGCTCCTCGACGACGCGATCGCCGCGAGCCCGAAGGAAGCCGCGCGGTTCGCCGACGGCTTCCTCTCCACCTGGGTCATGCGCCTCCAGCCGGAGAATCCGTTTCCGGAGGAGATGATGATGTTCTACTCCTTCTTCCGCGAATCGATGCCGATGGCGCCGCTGACGCGCGGCCGCCAGCGCCGGAACCTCGA
>CAIXEV010000227.1 GCA_903918555.1 uncultured bacterium
CCAAGAACTGCGCCGTGACCTACACGATCCGCGAAGGCAAGCACCGCGGCGAGGTGTACCGAGTGAACATCCTCGACACGCCGGGCCACGCCGACTTCGGTGGCGAGGTCGAGCGCGTGCTTCGCATGGCGGACGGCTGCCTGCTGCTCGTCGACGCGCTCGAAGGGCCGATGCCGCAGACGCGGTTCGTGCTCTCGAAGGCGCTCGAGCTCGGGCTCAAGCCGATCGTCGTCATCAACAAGTGCGACAAGCCCGAGGCGCGCGTGCAGGGCGTGGTGAACGAGGTCTTCGACCTGCTCGTCGACCTCGGCGCCGACGACCACGCGCTCGACTTCCCGATCATCTACGCGTCGGGCCGCAACGGCTGGGCCGCGCGCAACATCGACACCCGCGACAAGGGCGTCGACGAACTCTTCCAGGAGATCGTCGAGCGCGTGCCTGCGCCGAACGCCGATGAGAACGCGCCGCTTCAGGTGCTGGTCACGAACCTCGCGTGGAGCGACTATGTGGGCCGCATCGGCATCGGCCGCGTCTACGGCGGCGTGCTGAAGGGCGGCTCGCAGGTCTCGATCTGCTGCGCCGACGGCAGCGTGCGCAAGGCGCGCGTGCTGAAGGTCAACCGCTTCGAGGGACTTGCGCGACGCGAGGCCGCGGAGATCCGCGCAGGGGACCTCTGCGCGGTCGAGGGCCTCGGAAAGATCGACATCGGCGACACCATCTGCGACCCCGACAACCCGCTGCCGATGGCGCGCGTGAAGGTCGACGAGCCGACGCTGCACATGGTCTTCCGCATCAACGACGGACCGTTCAACGGCAAGGAAGGCAAGTTCGTCACCAGCCGCCAGATCTCGGAGCGTCTCGATCGCGAGCTTGAGACCAATGTTGCGCTTCGTGTCGCTCCTGGCGATTCGGCGGACGAGTTCCATGTGTCGGGCCGCGGCCTGCTGCACCTTGGCGTGCTGCTCGAGAACATGCGCCGCGAGGGCTTTGAACTGACCGTCGGAAAGCCCGAGGTCATCGAGCGCGAGATCGACGGCGTCCTCTGCGAGCCCTACGAGCGACTTTCGCTTGATGTCGGCGCCGCCGGCCTCGGCGGTTCGCTCGAGCTGCTCGGTTCGCGGGGCGCAGAGATCCACAAGATGGAGGAGCGCGCGGGCCGCATGCATGTCGAGGCGGAGATTCCCGCCCGCGGCCTAATCGGCCTGCGGACGCGCATTCTGAACGCCTCGGGCGGCGAGGCCGTGATGCACCACACCTTCTCCGGCTACAAGCCGCTCCGCGGCACCGAGCAGAAGCGGAAGAACGGCGTGATGATGTCGCTCGAGACCGGCCGCGTCACTGCCTACGCAATCGAAGGCCTGGCCGACCGCGGCGTCATGTGCGTCCGTCCGGGCGAGCAGGTCTACGCGGGACAGATCGTCGGCGAGCACAACCGCGACAACGATCTCGTCATCAACATCACCCGCATGAAGCCGCTCACCAACTTCCGCGAGACGAGCAAGGACCAGACCGTCGTTCTGCGCGGCGCCCGCGACTACTCGCTCGAGGCGGCGCTTGAGTACATCGAGAACGACGAGCTCGTCGAGATCACCCCGAGCTCGATCCGCATGCGCAAGCGCATCCTCGACGAGAGCGCCCGCAAGCGCGCGGAGCGCGCCGATCGCGACCGGATGGCGGCGTCGGAGGCCTGAGCGGACTTCGCCCACACGGCGCGGGGTACTTTCTGTACATTCCTGCGCGTCCATGGCGATCTTCGTGCAGAAGTTTGGAGGCACCTCGGTTGGCGATCCCGAACGGATCGCGCGCTGTGCCTTGCGCATCAAGGAGCGCCGCGACGAAGGCCATCAGGTCGTCGTCGTCGTGAGCGCGATGGGCCACACCACCGACGAACTGATCAGACTCGCCGGGCGCGTGTCGAAGTCGCCGTCGCGGCGCGAACTCGACATGCTCATGGCGACGGGGGAGCAGGTCTCCGTCGCGCTCGTCGCGATGGCGCTCGAACAGATCGGCGTGCCTGCGACGAGCCTGACGGGCGCGCAGGCGGGCATCACGACCGACGGCGTGCATGGCAACTCGCGCGTCACCGCGGTCGCCCGCGCGCGGCTCGAGGAAGAGCTCGGGCTTGGGCGCGTGCCGGTCGTCTGCGGCTTCCAGGGGGCGTCTGGCTCTGGCGAGATCACGACGCTTGGCCGCGGGGGCTCGGACACGACCGCGGTCGCGCTCGCGAGCGCGCTGAAGGTCGCCGAGACCGGCGGCGTGTGCGAGATCTTCACCGATGTCGACGGCGTCTACACCGCCGATCCGCGCCTCGTCGCGAACGCGTCGAAGCTCGCGCGCATCAGCTACGAGGAGATGCTCGAGCTCGCGCTGCTCGGCGCGCAGGTCATGCATCCGCGCGCGGTGCTGTTCGGCGAGCGCTACGGCGTCCCGATCCATGTCCGTCACAGCCAGCGCCCCGACGAGGGCACCTTGATCTGCAGGGAGAGTCCTGAGATGGAAGAAGTCATGGTTGTCGGTGCGGCGCTCAAGCCGGACCTTGGTCGCGTCAGCCTGCGCCGCATCCCGAACAACCCAGGCGTGCAAGGCATGCTGTTCGAGGCGGTCGCCAAGGCGGGAATCCTCGTCGACGACATCGTGCAGACGGAGTTCGGCGAGATCGCGTCGATCTCGTTCACCGTCGACCACTCCGACCTGAGCGATGTGAAGATCGCCGCGTCGCAGGTGCTCGACCGCGTGGGAACAGGGGAGCTCGCGATCGAGATCGGCCTCGCCAAGGTCTCGGTCGTCGGCACGGGCATGAAGAGCCATGTCGGCGTGGCGAGCAAGATGTTCACCGCGCTCGGCGCGGCCGGCATCGCGATCCACAACATCACGACCAGCGAGATCAAGATCTCCTGCATCGTGTCGAAGCCCGACGCGCAGCGCGCGCTTGGAATCGTGCACGAGGCGTTCGGCCTCGAGTCGCTCGGCAAGCTGCAGGCCGCGTCCACCGCGGGCTGAGCCGCGTTCGTCATTCCTATAGTTTTTGTTTACGCTTTAGTTCCGTGGCGGACGGGCCTGGAAGCGGCGCGAGGGCGCGCTCGATGGCGCGGTAGAGTTCCGGCGACCAGCTCGCCGCAATCGGGTCGAGCGAACCGGGATTCGGCGCAGGGCGCGATCGCAGGTCCCATGGCGCGACCACGACCTGCACATGCTCGATCCCCGTATCCGCGGCCAGCGTGAAGATCTCCTCGATCGCATGATCGCCGATCGCGATGCAGCCGATCGACTGGTCGCCGCCGTGGATCATGATGTCGCCGCCAAGCGCGGTCGACCGCCCGGCGCGGCCATCGCGCGAGGCCATCTCGCGGTCGAACTCGTTGGGGTAGTCGAGACGAAGCGCTGCGTGGAAACGGCTGTTGGGGTTGAGCGACTCGACCCGGTAGATGCCTTCGGGAACCTGGCGGTCGCCTTCACGCAGCTTGGGCCCGGCGGTGCCGCTCGCGCCAAGGATCGGGAACGACGCGACGAACGCCCACTCGGCGGGCACGGTGTCGCTCTGCGGGCGCAGGCGTACATAGACCTCGATGATGCGTTCTTGCTTGAGCGCCACGAGCGTGATGCTGCGAGGCGCGTAGATGGCGCCAAGCGGCTCGAACCGGCTGCGCCAGCGGTTGCGTGCACCATGGGCGAACTCGACGAGACGATCGTCGATATCTCGAGGCGGACGCGAGAGGTTCGCGAGCGAACCGATGAGCGTGCGACCGACAGGTGAGAACAGGAGCACGGCGAGGATCACAACGCCCGGCAGCAGCACGGAGATCCCGAACGGCCACAGCGTGGCCTTCGAAAGCGCGGCGGGCGCTGGATCGGGCCGCGGATTGCCGTTCGAGTCAGGCTTTCCGTCCAAGGCAACCCCACTTAACAGAATACATATTATCAGACTTTCGGTATTGGGAAAGGGGTCTTCGATCGAACCTCACGGCGCTGGGTGCGTCGTGCCATCGCCGTGGTTTGGGTCGGCGATCGGACGGTTCGGTGCAGCCGTTGGGACGGTGCCCTCGGTCGTCGGATCGGGCTTCGGCTCGCGGTTCTGCTCGGGATGATGGCCGCTCTTGGCGTTCTCCCCGCGCCCGAGACGATCCTTCGTTCGGACCAGCGGCTCGACCGTGAACTTCACCTGCGACCACGGGCCCGAGGCCAGCAACGCATCGAGCTTGTCATGGTCCGGGGCCTCGATCATGAAGACGACATCCTGCGCGCCAGCGACGGCGCCGCCCCAGGCGATGTGGAACCGCTCGAGCTCGGACAGCCACGCGTAGCCCGCGCGCGCATCCTGGCCCGACCCGACCTGGCCGCGCACGAGGAACACCGGACCCGAGCCCGGCTTGCCTTCGGTGACCCACGCGGGCAGCGTGTCCGATGGCCGCGTGCGCGCATCATCGACCGACGGCAGCGCAAAGGCGAAACCAGAGGCAAGTGCGGACACGACGAGAAGCGTGGTGGTTGGGCGCATGCGCATGGCGGTGGGGTTCCTGAAAGTCGAATCCTTGAAATCGTGGATAGCCGCGGAAGTGACGAACTATCGGCAAAGAGGGTTTGGACGGGGGAGAAACGCCCGTACGATTCGGTCTCGGAAGGCAGTCTATGGACCACCGCGCAGAACCAGAACCCCCCGCCTCGCACGCCCACGACGGTTTCGACGGGGGGGCGCAGCACATCGAGAAGGGCGCCGAGGTCGAGCAGACCCCCGCCATCCCCGTGTTCGTGCCGCTTTGCGCGGTGTTCCGCCGGTTTCTCAAGAGCCGCGACCTCAAGTACACGCAGGAGCGCGCGGACATCCTCGACGCGATCATCGCCCGCGACGGCGCGTTCGAGGCCGAGGAGCTGCTGCTGGACCTCCGGTCGCGCGGCCACGATGTCTCGAAGGCGACGGTCTACCGCACGATCCGGCTGCTGCTCGACGCGGGCATCATCACCCAGTCGCTGTTCGACTCGAAGCAATCGCATTACGAGCTGCTCTACGGACGCGAGCCGCGCGATGTCATGGTGTGCATGAAGTCGGGCCGCCGCGTCGAGTTCCGCAGCAAGGAGCTCACCGAACTGCGCAACCGCATCTGCGCCGAACTCGGCTGGAAGCCGGTCGGGCATCGGTTCCAGATCTTCGCGATCGCGCCGTGAGCTGCGGGAGCTCGACTCAGAAGTCGTCGACCTCGGGCGTTTCCGATCCCGCGATGCGATGACGCATCGTGAGCCAGTCGCCGAGATCCGCCAGGCGGCAACGCGCCGAGCAGAAGGGGGCGAAGGTCGAGGCGCCCTGCTGCTCCCCCGCCAACGCACGACCGCACGACGGACACACAGGCGGCGCGACGCGCGGCGCACGGACGAGCAGCGCGAGACCTTCCGAAAGGCGGCGCGTCTCCGCGTCCGTGAATCGGGCGGCCGAGACGGTGGCGACTCGGCCGGGTTCTGCGCCTTCCTCGACCGGGTCGGCGTGCTCGAGGCGAATGCGCAGGTGCCTCTCCGGAAGCGACTCCGCGATGCGCTCTGGCCACTCGATCGCCACGACCGCATCGGAGGCGAGCGCCTCCTCGAGACCGATCGAATCGGGATCGTCGCCGCGCATGCGCCATGCATCGATGTGGATCAGCGGGCGCTCGCCGTCGTGATCCATCCGCAGCGTGAAGGTCGGGCTGGCGACCGAATCGGCGTGGGCGCCGAGGCCGCGCGCGAGACCGCGCACAAAGGTCGTCTTGCCGGCGCCGAGATCGCCCGAAAGCAGCAGCGTGATCGCGCCGGCGTGCGCGCTCCTCGAGCGAAGCAGATCACCGAGCACCTCGCCGAACTGTTCGGTCGACTCGCGCTCGCGAAGGTGAAACGAGAGCGGGAGCGTCGGACGCGGATCAATCACGCCACACCCCCGCCGGCCGCGCTGCCGTCATGCCTGCCGTCATGCCCACCATCATGCTCAAATCCCCGCGCACTCGCCTCGAACCATGCCCTCCCGTCGTGCACGCGAACCTCGCCCGCACCCGGGACCACGGTTCCGATGCGCGTCACGCGCACGCCCGCCACCTCGCGCGGCACCTCGCCGCGTGCGGTGAAGGCGAGCTCGTAGTCCTCGCCATGGCCGATCGCCTCGCGCGGCGCGATCCCCGCAGCGCACGGAACGCCCGCAAGCTCGAGCTCCATCGCCACCTTCGACCGCGACGCGATGTGGCCGAGATCGCGGCCAAGGCCGTCGCTGACATCGATCATCGCGCCGAGACGGTCGCCAAGCGCCGCGGCGAGCGCGTGCGCAGCCGCGATGCGCGGCGTGAAATCAAGGTGACGGCCAAGGCCCGTCGCGGCGTCCCACGCTCCGCCGATCGTGCCCGTGACATAGACGCCGTCGCCCACGCGCGCGTCGGCGCGTGTCGCGACGCGCGCCGATGGCGAGAGCGGAACCGCGAGAATCGTCACGCTTGCGATGATCGGAGCGTGCTCGACCGTGGCAGGCATCGTGGCGATGTCGCCGCCGACGAGCGGCGCTCCCCACGCGGACGCCGTCTCGCGCAGGCCCTCGGCGAGGCGCCATGCGCGCGCTTCGTCGATGCCGCGCGGAAGCACCGCGCACGCGATGGTCGCGACCGGACGCGCGGCGCCCATCGCGGCGACATCGCTCAGGTTCCGCAGCATCGCCTTGCGTCCGATGAGATACGGGTCGCATCCGAGCGGCGCGTGACGGCCTTCGATGGCGCTGTCGGCCGCGACGAGCACGCGATCGCAGCCGGCGAGCGAGACGAGCGCCATGTCGTCGCCCGGCGGAATCAGCACCGACGCTGGCAGCTGCGCGTTGAGCGCGAAGATCCGGTCGAGGAGGGCAAACTCGCGCATCGCGTCACCAGAGGTTGTGCACGATCAGCTGCGTGGCGATGAGCGCGTAGAGCCCGGCGACGAGGTCGTCGATCAGGATGCCAAGCCCGCCCTCGAGGCGCTGCCATCCGCGCGCCGGAGGCGGCTTGACGATGTCGAAGATGCGGAACATGAAGAACGCGATCGCGCAGGTCGCGATGACGCGCGCGCTGTTCGTCGTGCTCCAGGGCAGCCACATGAGCGCAAGCGACTGACCCGCGATCTCGTCGGCGACGACGGCGCCCGGATCCTTCTTTCCGTACCTCGACTCGGCGCCCTTGCCCCAGACGAGGCATCCGATGCCGAACGACAGGCCGAGGATCGCGAGCGCCATGTCGATGTGGCGCGGGTTCGTCTCCGCGAGCGCCAGCACCATCGCAAGCGCGACCGGGGGCAGCGACCCCCATGTGCCCGGGGCAGGCCGAAGCCGCCCAAGACCCATCCCGGTGACGACCCAGTCGCCGAAACCACCACCGCGTGCGCTCATGCCGACGCCTCCTTCTCGGGCGGAACGCGAAGCGCACGGTGGATGTAGGTGATCGAACTCAGCACGGTCAGCACCACTGTGGCCCAGGTCGAGCCGTCCCTCAGGTAGATCATCCAGGAAGGCGGGTCGACGCGCGTCGCGACGAACACGCAGCACCCGACGCAGAAGGACTGGACGAACATCTTGAGCTTGCCGGACCAATCGGCAGGAAAGGCGATTCCGCGCGACTCGATGTACGAACGAAGCCCCGTGACGAGGAGTTCGCGCAGGAGAAGCACCACCACCATCCAGGCCGCGATGCCCGAGCCGATCATCTGGTAGCCCTCGATCGGCGCGAAGACCGGCGACGCGAGGTAGATGAATCCGCCGAGGACGAGGATCTTGTCGACGAGCGGATCCATCACGCGGCCAAAGGCGCTCACCACCTGCCACCGGCGGGCGAGATAGCCGTCGACGATGTCGCTGACGGCCGCGATGATGAAGACGGTCATCCCCCAGGCTCCGAGCCGTTCGATCGATTCCGCCGATCCCGCGCGATCGATCCACTGCAGCAGCAGGAAGAAGACAACGGCGAGGGCGAGCCTCGCCAGCGTGATCGCGTTTGGAAGGGCGCGCCGGAGCGGCGTCGGCATGGGGCAGGATGGTACATCCATGCAGCGACGCCCACCTTGGCGCTTGGTTGCGGGAATCCCCCCCGAGCCATACATTCCCCGCTTCGCGTCCGACCGTCGGACGCCCTTCGGTCGGGAAGGTCATCCCGTCCCGATCGCGGTCGCGTCAAGCAACCGCGACCGAGAACCTTCGAGAACGCGGCATGGATTTCGCCATCCCCTCCCTCGCGATCCTTTCCACCATGACCCCGCCGGCCGCGCTGCTCGCGCAAGCAGAAGGCGCCGTCGGGTCGGGTCTGGTGCTCACGATCGCCTGCGCCATCACGGCCATCGCGCTCGTCTTCCTCATGCGACCGGGTCCGACCGGCCTGCGAATCGCAGCGACCGTCGGCGGACTCGCGGGCTTCGCGATCCTCGTGGTCGAGGTGCTGAAGCGCGCAGGCGGCGAAGAGGCGAGCCTCGGCACGGTCTTCCCGCTGGTGTTCGGCTTCACCGCGCTCGCCGGTGCCGTGCGGATGGTGACGCATCCGCGCCCCGTCTTCGCGGCGCTGTACTTCATCCTCGTCGTGATCGCGACGGCCGCGATGTTCCTCGTGCTCGGCGCGGAGTTCATGGCGTTCGCGCTCATCATCGTCTACGCAGGCGCGATCCTCATCACCTACATGTTCGTGCTGATGCTCGCGCAGCAGTCGCCCGTCGAGAGCGAAGGCGCCGCCTGGTACGACCGCGTGCCGCGCGAGGCGGGCAGCGCGGTGCTGATCGGCTTCGTGGTGCTCGCCACCCTGTCCGAGGCGTACTTCTCGAAGTCCGCGCAGTCGTTCCGCGCCGATGCCGCCGAGCGCACCGCCGTCGACGGCATGGCGAACGCGTGGCAGCGCCTCGACGGCATGCCGAAACTGCTGCTCGAGACCTCGCAGAAGGCGGTCGCGATCGACTGGGCGAAGACCCGCGCCAAGGACGACAAGTCCCCGGCCCCGAAGGTCGCCGAGGTCGTGCGCGATGCGCGCGGCAAGGCGATCCGCATGATGGACGACGAGGCGAGCGTCGAGGTCCGTCTGGCGGACGGAAGCGCGCGGTCCGTGCTTCTTCCGCCCGAACTCGTGCCGGACAACAGCCGCCAGATCGGCGTGGATCTCGTCTCGAAGTATCCGGCGGGTCTCGAGATCGCGGGCGTGGTGCTGCTGATGGCGCTCTTCGGCGCCGTCGTCCTCGCACGCAAGCAGATCGAGCTCGGTGAAGACGAGCGCCGCGAGCTCGCAGGCATGCGGCGTCTCACGGTCGACGGTGAATCAGGCGGCTCAGGAGGTCTCCGATGAACGGCATCGCGCACACGCTGCTCGCCAATTCGGACGCGCAGGCGGTCAACCTCGCGCTCCTCATGAGCGCGCTGCTCTTCGCCTGCGGCCTCGTCGGGTTCCTCAGCCGCCGGAACATGATCATCATGTTCCTGTGCACCGAACTCATGTTCCAGGCCGCCGCGCTCGCCATGATCGCGTTCGGCAAGGTGCACCACGATGTGTCGGGACAGGTCTTCGTGATCTTCATCCTGACCGTCGCAGCAGCAGAGGCCGCGCTCGCGCTCGGCCTCATCGTCCTCCTCTACCGCCGCCGCGAGACCCTCGACTCCGAGGCGTGGTCCGAACTGAAGGAAGCCTGAGCGCAGGACGCGCGACGGCGTGAGAGAACCGAGTGATCGACATGACGGAACTCGCTAGCACCATGATCTCCGCAGGCTTCCCAGCGCTTCTCGGCGTGGCCTCTCCCGAGCAGATTCCGGCCGCCGTCGCGGCGCCTGAACTCTCGTGGGCGGGCCTCATCCTGCTCCTCCCTGCCGTGTCCGCGGTCCTGTGCGGCGTATGCGCCGTGCTCGGCGTGAAGGGCAAGCTGCCGGGCGCGATCACCGCGATCTCGCTGATCGCCGCGTTCGCGACGACCTTCATGCTGTTCCGGTCGTGCCCCGACGACGCGGCGCGCACCGTGCACCTCTTCGAGTGGGTCTCGTTCTCCTGGTTCGGCGAAGGCGCCGCCAAGTGGCACACCTTCCTCGCTCCGTTCGCGCTCTACATCGACTCGCTCACGCTCCTGTGGATGCTGTTCGTAACGGGCCTCGGCTCGCTGATCGCGATCTACGCGACCGAGTACATGGAGGCCGATGTCGGCAAGGGCTACGCGCGCTTCTTCGGCGCGGTGAGCATCTTCCTCTTCGCGATGGGCTCGCTCGTGATGGGCGGCAACCTCATCCTGCTCTACCTCGGCTGGGAAGGCGTCGGCCTCGCGAGCTACCTGCTCATCGGCTACTACTACTCGCGGCCGACCGCGGTGGCCGCCGCGAAGAAGGCGTTCATCATGAACCGGATCGGCGACCTCGGGCTTGCGCTCGCGATCTTCCTGATCTGGGTCAACTACGACTCGGTGTCCTACGACGCGCTGTTCAAGGCGCTCGCGGCCGACCCCGCCACCACCGGTGGCGCGAGCGAGTGGTCGAAGGCCGCGATCCCCTACTGCCTCATGCTCGGCGCGTTCGGCAAGAGCGCCCAGTTCCCGCTGTATGTGTGGCTTCCCGACGCGATGGAAGGCCCGACCCCGGTGTCGGCGCTCATCCACGCGGCGACGATGGTCACCGCCGGCATCTACCTCATCGCGCGCATGTATCCGTTCTTCGCGCTGCATCCGCTCGCGCTGCCCACGGTGGCGTGGATCGGCTGCGGCACGGCGCTCCTCGCGGCGACGATCGGCATGGCGCAGTACGACATCAAGCGCGTGATGGCGTATTCGACCGTCTCGCAGCTTGGGTACATGTTCCTCGGCCTCGGCGTCGGCACCACCTTCGGCGCGGTCTACCATGTGTTCACGCACGCCTTCTTCAAGGCGCTGCTCTTCCTCTGCTGCGGCGCGATCATGCACGGCATGGCGGGCCAGCTCGACCTCCGCAAGATGTCGGGCCTCCGCAATGTGAAGGGCTTCGGCATCATCAGCTGGACCTTCCTCTTCGGCTGCCTCTGCCTCGCGGGCTTCCCGTTCACGGCGGGCTTCTTCTCGAAGGATTCGATCATCGCCGAGGCGTTCGCGAGCCACACCCCCGGCGCTGCGGCGCTCGGCTGGATCGCGCTCTTCACGGCGTTCCTCACCGCGTACTACACCTTCCGCGTGTGGTTCCGCGTGTGCGGCGGTCCGACGAAGTACGAGCCGGGCGACGAGATCCACGGCCACGGCGGCGACGACCACGGTCACGACCACGCGCACGATTCCGCCCACGGCAACGCGGGGCATGGCGGTGGTCACGGTCATGGTCATGGTCATGGCCACGGTCATGGCGAATGGCACCCGCACGGCCCGCGCCTTGCGATCAACGGCGTGCTTCTCCTGATCTGCCTCGGCGCCATCCTCGCGGCGGTTCCGAGCTACATGCAGATGAAGGGCGGCGAGAACGGCACCAACTGGGTGCAGACGATGGTGCAGAACTCCTCCGCGGTCGCCGGCGCAGCCGGTCACCATGCAGCGGACGGCGAGCACGCGCACCACGCCCTCAGCTTCACCGGCATCGCCGATGTCCACAAGGCGACGAGCGTCGTCGCGAGCGTGGTCGGCATCCTCGGCATCGCCGTCGCGGCCTTCTTCCACCTGAGCAACCGCGGC
>CAIXEV010000228.1 GCA_903918555.1 uncultured bacterium
GCGCCTGCCCGTAATCCGAAAGGATTCGGCAGAGCCCTCTCTGACGAGAGGCTCGAGACAAGTGTGTGAACTCTCAGGCCCCCGGCGAAAGCCGGGGGCCTGTGCTTTTTTGCCGTGGGAGAGGTTCGGAACTCGCGACTGCGCAACCGCAAGGGCTCGATTACGAATACCCTCGCCCTTCCGGGCGGCCATCAGGGCGCCGCCTCCGTCCCCACCCGCGAGGAGATTCCCCGTCGTGCGCGCCTTCCTGATCGTGATCGCATCGCTCATCGGCCTGGCGGTCGTCGGTCTTGTCGTCGGCGGACCGAAGGTTGTCGCCATGATGCCGGACTTCGGCGGCAAGGACGATGCGCTGGCCGTGCGGATCGCGACCGTGACCGCGCGCGAGCTGGTGGAGACCGTGTCCGCACCGGGTGAACTCGACCCCGATGTCAAGGTCGATGTCTCCGCCGAAGTCAGCGCCCGCATCCTCGAGATTCCCTTCCGCGAGGGCGCCACGGTGCGCAAGGGCGAGATGATCGTGAAGCTCGACGACCGCGACCTCCAGGCGTCGATGCAGGCGCAGATGGCGCGTCGCGACGGCGAGCGCTTCCGCCTGCGCAGCGAGCAGGAGCGCCTCGCCGGTCCGACCTCGCAGCTGACCAACGCCAAGGCCGCGCTCGAGCGGCAGGAGTCGCTCTTCAAGACGGGCGATGTGAGCCGCGCCTCGCTCGACAACGCGATCGCACGCGTGCGCGACATCGAGGCGGATATCGCCGCAGCGAGGGAAGGGCTCTCGGTGATCGAGAGCTCGCTCGCCGCCGCGGAGGCGGACATCCAGCGCGCGCGCGAGCTTCTCAGCAAGACCACCATCAACTCACCGATCGACGGGCAGATCACCGAGCTCAACGCGGAGCCTGGCGAGCTGGTCGTCGTCGGCACCATGAACAACGCCGGCACGCGCATCCTCACGGTCGCCGACCTCGGCACCGTGCGGCTCAAGGCCAAGGTCGCCGAGAGCGATGTGGCGCGGGTGCGCGCGGGGCAGGACGCCACCGTGCGCGTCAACGCGTACCGCGACCGCGAGTTCAAGGGCACGGTCGACCGCGTGGCGCTTTCGCGCGGCACCGAGGCGGGCTTCGGTGGCGCCGGCGGGGCCTCTGGCGCCGGCTCGGGCGGCTGGTTCAAGTGCGAGGTGAAGCTCGATCTTGCCGACGGCGAGACGCTGCTCTCCGGCCTCGCCGCGAATGTCGACATCGTCGTCGATCGCTCGAGCGGCCTGCTGGTGCCGAGCCAGGCGCTGCTTGAGCGCAAGTTCGATGATCTCCCCACCGAACTGACCACGCATCCGCTGGTGGACCAGGCTCGCCGCAAGGCGACGGTCGTGTTCTGCATGGTCGACGGCAAGGCCGTTCTTCGGCCCGTGCGGACGGGCGCGTCGAACCTCGCCGACACGATGATCGTCGAGGGACTTTCGGAGGGCGATGTGGTGGTGACCGGGCCGTACCGCGTGCTCGAGCGCCTGAAGGACGGCGACAAGATCCGCGAGGAGACCGCCAAGGACGCCGCCGCGCAGATGGCGAAGACGGGCGACGCGGGGTCGACGAATGGCTGAGGCGGCGTCCACCGCATCCTCACGCTCCGCCGCGCTCATCGAGGTGCGCGCGCTCACGAAGATCTACAAGGTCGGCGTCGAGACGATCCACGCGCTGCGCGGGCTTGATCTTGCGATCGGGCGCAACGAGATGGTCGCGATCATGGGTTCATCGGGCTCGGGCAAGAGCACGCTGATGAACATGCTCGGCTGCCTCGATCGCCCGACCGGCGGGTCGTATCTCCTCAACGGGCGCGATGTGAGCCGGATGGGCGCGGGCGAGCTCGCGCAGGTCCGCAACGAGGAGATCGGCTTCGTCTTCCAGAGCTTCGAGCTTCTGCCGCGGCAGACGGCGCTTGAGAATGTCGAGCTGCCGCTCGTCTACGCGAAGGGCGGCGGGCGCGGACGGCGCGCGCGCGCGCTCGCCGCGCTCGACCGCGTGGGACTCGCGAGCCGCGTCCATCACCGGCCCAACCAGTTGTCGGGCGGTCAGCGCCAGCGCGTGGCGATCGCGCGCGCGATCCTCAACAAGCCGTCGATCCTGCTCGCCGACGAGCCGACCGGCAACCTCGACAGCGCGACGACCACCGAGATCCTCGCGCTCTTCCGCCAGCTGCATGCGGAGGGGCAGACCGTGGTGATCGTGACGCACGAGGACGAGGTGGCCTCGCACTGCCAGCGCGTGGTGCGCCTTCGCGACGGCCGCGTGCTCAGCGACCTGCCCGTGGCGCAGGATTCGGCCGGGCGCCACCTTCCCGGCGTGTCGGCGCTCGCGGGCGCGAAGGGCGGTGCCGAGTGCTGAATCCGCTCTTCTGGCTCCAGGCGATCTCGCTGGCCTTCTCGCAGATCTGGGCGAACAAGTCGCGCGCGTTCCTGACCGCGCTCGGCATCATCGTCGGCGTCGCGAGCACGACCGCTGTGATCGCGGCGCTCACGGGCCTGCGCGCGCGCGTCCTCACCGAGTTCGAGTCGGTCGGCGCGAGCAAGTTCTTCGTCTTCCCCGACCGGCCCGACAACGCGCCGCGCAACCTGTATCCGTTCGAGAAGATCCGCGTGCGGCCCGAGGAGGCGCTGGCGATCAAGGAGGAATGCACGCTCGTCAAGGCCGTGACCCCGATCACGGAGGTCGGCCTCGATGTGCAGCAGGGCGACAAGATCATCGACGGCATCACCGTCGCGGGCATCTGGCCCGACTGGCATGTGGTGCAGAACCGCTTCGTCGTCGAGGGCCGGCCGTTCACGCAGATCGACGAGGACCGCGAACGGCAGGTCTGCCTGATCAACTCGGATGCCATCACCGAGCTCAATCTCCCGTCGAACCCGATCAGCGAGTCGATCCTGATCGGCGGGCGCCGCTTCGCGATCGTGGGCGTCGTCGAGACGACGCAGGCGCGGTTCTTCGGCATGAACACCTCGAGCGCGGAGATCTTCATCCCGTTCTCGGTGGCGGCGAAGATGCAGGACCGCAACTTCTTCATGCGCGTCGAGGGCCTCTTCACGAGCCCCGATGTCGCCGAGGACGGACAGGAGGAGGTGCGCTTCGTGATGCGGCGGATGCGCGGCGTCCTGCCGGGCGGCGTCGAGACCTTCAATGTCGCCGCGATCGACCGCTTCATCGAGCAGTTCAAGGCGCTTGCGGCGGGCATCACCGCGATCGCGGGCGGCATCGTCGGCATCTCGCTGCTCGTCGGCGGCATCGGCATCATGAACATCATGCTGGTGTCGGTGTCGGAGCGCACGCGCGAGATCGGCCTGCGCAAGGCGGTCGGCGCGACGCCGATGGCGATCCTGCTGCAGTTCCTGCTCGAGGCGGTCACCTTGTGCCTCGTGGGCGGGTTCATCGGCATCGCGGTGGGGCGTCTCGCCGCGTTCGGACTGACGAAGATTCCCGGCGCGCAGCTCGACCAGGCCGACATCCCGTTGTGGGCGGTCGCGCTGAGCTTCGCCTTCAGCGCCGCGACGGGCGTGGTGTTCGGCATGTTCCCTGCGATCAAGGCCTCGCGGCTTGATCCGATCGAGGCGTTGAGGCACGAATGAAGCGGAACTCCGCGCAACCCTTTCTCCTCGCGGTCGCCGTGCTCCTGGCGGGCACGATGCCCGCGTGCCGCACCGGCATCTTCGACAACGAGAACTCGCAGTGGCGCGTGCCCGAGTCGCAGCTGCGGCAGATCGATTCGGTCGATCCCGCGGCGCGGTCGACGACGCCGCCCGTGACGCTCGAGGAGGCGGCGAAGAAGACGCTTTCGGAAGTCGCGGTGCCCGCGGTGCCGGCCGACGCGGTGTCGCTGTCGCTTGCGGATGTGCGTTCGGCGGTGCTCGCGAACAACCTCGATCTCCGCACGGCGCTGGTCGATCCGGCGATCGCGCGCGCGAACCTCTCGGCGGAGGAGGCGAAGTTCGAGAATGTGTTCTTCGCGAGCTACGACCGCTCGAACAACAGCGTGTTCGCCGATCTCGCGACGGGGCAGCCCGCGGAGACGGAGGCGTTCGACGCCGGCCTGCGCAGTCCGCTTGCGACCGGCGGCGACATCAACCTGTCTGCGCCGCTCAGCCGCACGGGCGATGGCTTCAACTTCGGCACGCCCGGCGAGGACTGGCTCGCGGCGCTCGATTTCTCGATGAGCCAGCCGCTTCTGCGCGGCGCTGGCGTCGACGCCAACACGCACTCGATCCGCGTGGCGGGGTGGCAGGGGCAGATCGTCGATGCGCGCACCAAGCTCGAGTCGATCCGCGTGCTGTCGAACGCCGAGAAGGCGTACTGGAACGTCTATTCGGCGTACCGCGAGCTTGGCGTGCGCCGCTCGCAGTACGAGGTCGCGGTGCGGCAGCTCGAGCGGGCGAAGCGGCTCGTGGCCGCGGGCGACGCGCCCGAGATCGAGGTCGTGCGCGCCGAGAGCGGCATCGGCCGGACGCTCGAGCAGATCATCGTGGCCGACTCGAACCTCCGCATCCGCCAGCGGTCGCTGAAGCGGCTGATGAACCGCGAGGACCTGCCGGTGTCGCAGGCGACGCCGCTCAAGCCGGCGAGCGATCCGAATCCGGTGAGCCTCACGCTCGAGGGCAACTCGCTTGCGGAGGAAGCGGTCGCGAACCGCATGGAGATGCTCGAGCTCGAGCTGCAGCTGGCGATCGACCAGAGCGAGATCGGCTTCCGCCGCAACGCAGCGCTGCCGCTCTTCGTGCTCGACTACGGCTACAACCTGCAGGGGACGGGCACCGATTTCCAGGACGCGTACGCCTCGCTCGGCAACGCGGACAGCTTCGAGGTCGGACTGCGCGCGGAGATTCCGCTCGGAAACGAGGCGGCGGAATCGCGCGTGAACGCGGCGATCCTGCAGCGCGTGCAGCGGCTCGGGACGCGCGAGGCGCGGCGTCAGGCGATTCGCACCGAGGTGTTCGACGCGCTCGACGCGATCACGCAGAGCTGGCAGCGCATCCTCGCCGCACGGCTCGAGTCGGTGCTCGCCGCGCGCACGCTCGCGGCCGAGGAGCGGCAGTTCGATGTCGGCGAGCGCACGAGCACCGATGTGCTCCAGGCCTCCGCGAACCTCGCCGATGCGCAGAGCCGCGAGGTGGCGGCGCTTGCGAGCTACCAGATCGCGCTCGTCGACCTCGCGTTCGCCACGGGCAATTCGCTCGGCGCCGCGCGCATCCGGTGGGAGCCGTTCTCGATGGACGAGCTCGCGGAGCTCGAGCGGATCCAGGGCGCGCAGCCGCCGTCGCGGCGCGGTGGGTTCACCGAGGTTCCGGCGGCTGAGAGGTGAGCGCGAGCGACGCGATGTCGCGCAGCGCCTCGGGCATCGAGTCGTCTTCGGCGAGTTCGGTGTAGGCGCGCTTCAGCGCGGCGGCGTTCTGCGTCGAGATCGCGGTCTTGTGGCGCACGGCGGCCGCTGCGATGGTCGCGGCGTAGAGCCGCGCCGCGAGGCTGCGCTCGGCCGCGGTGACGCCGGTGGTGCGCAGCATCTTGTAGGCGTTCTTCAGCTCGCGCAGCGCGTCGAGCGAGGTGCCCGCCGCGAGGATCGCGTCGAACGGGTCCTTTGCATCGGGGATGATCTCGCGCGTGAGCCAGGTGGCGCCCGCGAGGGCGGGGGACTGGTCGAGCTCGAAGGCCCAGCGCAGCGTGTCGCTCAGCTTGGACGCGGTGTCTTGTCGGGGGTTGTGGCTCTGCGGTTCCATCGGTGTTCTAGCGGGAAAGGAGCGCGAGGAGGTCGGCGACCTCGCTGTGGAGGTCCGCGGGGTCGTCGACGGTGGCGCGCAGTTCCTCCATCAGCATGGCGGCGAAGCGGCGCTTCACCAGCAGGAGCTTTGCGGCGCACGCGCCCTTGCCGAGACCGAAGCGCGGGGCGATTTCGTCGTAGCTGGCGGCGGTGCCTTCGAGCGAGGGCTGCAGCACGCGCAGGCGGAAGATCTCCCAGCCCGCCTCGTCGCCTTGCTCGAGCAGCGTGCGCTGGAGGCGCTCGGTGGTGGCGCGGATGATCGACGCGACATAGCGCGAGTTGAACGCGGCTTCGGGCGTGAGCGCGGGAATGCCGGCCGGCTCGCTCGTGCGCTCGGCGAGGTCGTCGAGGCGGCCGATGCTGCCGTGCTTGGGGCGTCGCGTGGTCGCCGTCTTGCGGCGGTGCATGTCGGCGAGGTAGTTGCGCACCGAGCCCATCACGAGCGTGCGGAAGCGGCCGCGCGACTGGTCGGCCTTCTCGAGCAGGTGGCGCGAGAGGAAGACATCGCAGATGAAGCCCTGCGTGAGCTCGGTGGCGTCGTCGGGGCTGCGGCCCGAGGCGCGGATGAAGGCGTAGATCGCCGGCCACGAGCGCCGCGCGACCTCCTCGAGACTTGCCTGCGAGGTCGGTGTGCTTCCCGCCGCGTCGCGGATCAGGTCCCAGTTGGTCTGGGTCATGGAGGAGTTGCGGTGGGAGCTCATCGGAACGCCTTGCGGATCTTCGGCTGTGCCGCGTCGCGGCTCAAGATCGCCCGCGGCACGACCGCAGGTTCCACCCGGACAACCAACCGCAGGGTGATACGCACCGAGCGGCGGGTGAACGCTCGGGACCGCTCCCGAATGGGCGAAGAAGCGCCGTGTCTATCGGCACGCGGGGGGCTCGGGCTGCTGGGTTCCGAGGGCGCGGGGCGCGGCGCGGCGCGCGCGTATGGCCCGATCGGGTGAGTGTGGGCCGTGAATCGATGTCGTGCGCACAAGTTTCAACACTGTGCGGCGTAGGGCGAATCCACCGCGGTGGGTTCTTCGTAAGACTCTTCAACCCGATCCTTGCGAGGGCAAGGAGCACATCGGGGGTCATTTCTTTCACCTCGCTCCCGGTTCTTAGGGGCATTGGCCTCGCAGGCGTCACGCTCGCAGGCCGTGGCTGAACCGGTCGCAGGGATCCAGGGTTCGGGACGCTCGATTCGTGTCGAGGTCCCCCAGCTGCGCGGAGTTCCGCGCGGCCGGAGGGAGAGCGCTGGAGTCGTCGGCACAGTTGAAAAGGAGAGTGTGAAATGCGTTTCAATCGCACTGTTGTGGCATTGGCGCTGGCGGGTGGCTTCACGGCCACCGCGTCGGCCGGTTTCGTCCAGACCGTCGGGGGTCAGACGAATGTCCTTCTTGATCTCGCGCTGCTGCAGGCGGCCGCGAACCTCCAGCTCACGGGGGTGAGCGAAAGCGTCATCACGCCGGGGAACCTCGGCGCGAATTCGGTGGCGTTCGTCATCACGCCGCCGACTTCGGCGAACCGGCCCACGACCTTCCGCTACGACACGGCGGACTTTCTCGGGACCTTCGCGGGGTCGATCAACCACCGCGGCTCGATCACCTTCAACAACGCGGTGACCGTCGGCAATTTCGAGATCCTGTTCGACAACGGGTTCAAGGTCGTCGACCGCGTGGGCGGCCTCGGCGTGCTGTTCGACATCGCGCTGACGGGTGCGGCTCCGACGGCCGACACCTTCGGCGCGACGGGCAACCTGCTCGTGTCGTCGAACTTCGCGTCGCTCCTGCAGCAGCTTGGGCTCGCGTCGACCAACCTGACGGGCGCCGATGTCGGCGATGCGTCGATCCAGGGCTTCAACAGCGCGATTCCGACGCCAGGAGCGGTCGCGATGCTGGGTGTCGCTGCGGTCCTCGGCATTCGCGGCCGTCGCCGCTGATCACAAGACTTCGCCTACGGGGCGGAGAGGGAAAGTGGGGGAGCGGAGACTGCGTGCGGAAAGGGGTACGCGGTCTTGGCGGTCGCAGCTGCGGCCGTTCTCTTCGGCGGACAGGCCTTGGACTCGCTCCAAGGCCTGTCTGCTGAGAGGCTGGGTTGAAGGCCTCGGGGTGAAGGCCTCGGTCGAGGGCCTCGGGTGAGGGCACGATCACCTGCATCGCAGATCCGGCCGTGTTGCGGCGCCCGCGGAATGGCGTGGCCGCTTCGTCAACCCAGCGAAGGACTTGAATCGAATATGCTGGCGGGTCACGACTGAGGTCACCCCATGCCCACCTCCAAAAAGTTGAAGAAGAGAGTCAGAGTCCGCGGCGACCAGTTTGTCGATGAGTTCGGTGCGCATGGCTGGTCCAAGCGGAACCAGCCGCGGCACGGAATGAGCGTCGGCTACTGGTATCAGCTGGCGGTGAGCCAGAACTTCCGGTGCGCGATTTCCGACGCGCCGATTCTCTTCCACTCGAAGTTTGCGCGAACCCTGAAGAAGGGCGACTTCGTTCATCCGCTGTACGCGGCGATTGATCGCACGAACGCCGATGCGGCGAAGGGCGGGCATCGCCTCGTGTGCTACGCGATCCACGAGGCGACGGCGGCGCTTCCGCGCGAGCTTCTCGTCGAACTGCAGGAGACGCGCGCGTGGGCAGCGCTTCTTCGCGCGTGGCGCGCGCAGGCGGCGACGGGCAGCCTCGACCGCAAGGCGTTTGATCGCTTGATTCCGCCGCGGATTTCGTGAGGTCGGGGGGGGGCTCTGCGCGTGGATTCGCCTTGCAATGGTGGCTGATGTCACCCGTTCAGCAGACTGAAGTCTGCTGGCACCCATGCATGCAGCAGCACCAAAGCCAGAGGGAGCGGCCGCAGCCGCGACCGCTCGGCCTACGCGTTCTAGCACCAAAGGCGGCTGCCGCAGCAGC
>CAIXEV010000229.1 GCA_903918555.1 uncultured bacterium
CTCGCAGAACGCGCGCGCGCCGGCCATCGCGGCCTCGAGTTCGGCGACATAGCCCGCCTCGAGCCTCGGCCGCACCCGGGCGAGCGCCTCGCCGATCCACTTGAGATCGAGCTCGGAGTGGACGCGCAGGTCGATCACGCGGTGCAGCGTCATGTCCGCGCGCGCGTGCTCGACGCTCTCCCTCTCGATCCGCTCGACTTCCTCGCTCGTGAGGCCGTAGCTCGGCACGACCTGGATCGACGCCTCGCAGCCGCTGCGCTTCTCGAGCGCCTTGACGGAGAGCACGCCGTTCTGGTCGACGAGGAAGCTCACATCGATCTGCGGGATGCCGGCGGGCATCGGCGGGATGCCGCGGAGATCGAAGGTGCCCAGCGACCGGCAGTGCTCCGCGAGCTCGCGCTCGCCCTGCACGACATGGATGCGCACGCTCGTCTGGCCGTCCTTCGATGTCGAGAAGTGCTCGTGCGCCTTCGCCGGAATCGGACTGTTGCGCATCACGAGCTTCGCGACGGCGCCGCCGACCGTCTCGATCCCGAGCGAGAGCGGAATCACATCGAGGAGGAGAAGATCGCGACGGCCGCCGGCGACGATCGCGGCCTGCACGCTCGCGCCGAGCGCGACGACACGGTCGGGGTCGAGCGCGAGATACGGCTCGCGACCGAAGTGCCGCGCCACCGCCGCGCGCACCGCGGCGAGCCGCGTCGAGCCGCCGACGAGCACCACGCGGTCGATCTCGGCCGTGGTCGCCTGCGCGTCGCGCAGCGCGCGCGTGCACGCGGCCAGCGTGCGCGCCACGAACGGCTCCGCGATTCGATCGAGCTCCTCGCGCGTCAGGCTGCACGCCCTGCTTCCCGCGGCAAGTGCCACATCGACGGACACCGCACCCGCGTCGCCGAGCAGCACCTTGGCGCGCTCCGCCGCCTCGACGACGAGCGCCCGCTCGAGGCCATCGGCGGCGAATCCGTCGCGCTCCATCCAGTGCGCCGCGATCGCGCGGTCGATGTCGTCGCCACCGAGCGCCGTGTCACCCGCGGTGGAAAGCACCTGGAAGCAGTCGGCGCCCGAACCGGCTTCCGCGCCCGGCACGATGTCGAGCACGGTGACATCGAAGGTGCCGCCGCCGAGGTCGTAGACCGCGAGGCGCTCGCCACGCTGCGACTGACCGAGTCCGTAGGCGAGGCTCGCAGCGGTCGGCTCGTTCACGATGCGCACGGCGTCGAGCCCCGCGAGGCGCGCGGCGTCGCGCGTCGCCTGGCGCTGGGCATCGTCGAAATACGCAGGCACCGTGATGACCGCCCGCCGCACCGCCGTCCCGAGGTCGGCCTCAGCGACCCTGCGGAGTTCGCGCAGGATCTCCGCCGCGACCTCCTGGGGCAGGACCACCCGATCGCCCACCTGCAGCGCAGCGAGCCCGCGCGGCCCCTCCACGAGCGCCGCCGAGCCTCCTGCGGCAAAGGCCGCGGTCTCCCGCGCCGTTCGCCCCATCAGACGCTTCGAGCTGGTCACCGTGCGCGCCGCGTGCTCGGCGCGGCCGCGTCGCGCGGCAGCGCCGACCACCACGGTGCCGTCGGCCGCGTAGCGCACCACGGAGGGAACGATTCGGCCCTCCGCACCGCCGCCGAGCACCCTCGGGCCAGCATCGGAGCAGTACGCGACGAGCGAGTTGGTGGTCCCGAGATCGATCCCGACGATCGGGTCGTGCGCGACGGGCTGGCGCTGGGCCTGAAGGCTAGGAGCAGACTCGGTCATGGCGGGGGCGCGGATGGTACGCCATCCCGTCCACCCCATCCCGTCAACCCGATCCCGTCAACCCCATCCCGTCAACCCCACCCGACCGCCTCGCACCGTCCGCGCAGCGGAACACGCGAGGAACACGCGGGGGAACACGCGAGGAACACGCGGAGGAACACGCGAGGAAGTCTTCCGTGGGGCAAGCGCTCCAGATGCGGCAAAGCGCCTACAAGAAAGAGTTCCCTCGCTTCGGACGCGGTTCGCCGCGCGTAGGTTCGTTCCATTCGAGGCGTCATCAGCCTCACGCGGACTCGGTCGTCGTAGCCGACCCGCGCACGATCGGCGCCCCTTTCACCGCTCGGCCCAGGCCCGCTCGCGGTGGGTGGCACACACAACAGAAGAAGGGTAAAGGCCATGAAATCGTCCAGTCGCTTGTCCATCGCTCGCATCGGCGTCACGCCGATCGCTGCGGCGACCGCGTTCTCGTTCCTCTCGACCGCCTCCGCGGGCCCGAGCTGGGACGAGGACTACCTCGATGACGCAGGCCAGACGGCCGCCACCGCGCAGGTCATCACCAGCCCGCTCTCGCCCATCATCGTCGTGAGCGGAAGGCTCACGGGAAGCGGCTTCATGAGGAGCGATTTCGTCGACATGTACCAAGTCCAGATCACCAGCCAGACCTGGGTCTCGATCTCGACCGCAGGCGGCGCCCTCGGCGGCGGCGCGGACTTCGACACGCAGCTCTTCCTCTTCCGTCGCAAGGGCGGCAACGGCAACAACGCCCGCGCCGTCGCGCTCAAGGGCAACAACGACGCGGCACCCGGCAACCACGGCTCGCGCCTCGGCGAGGGCCCCGACTCCGATGGCAACGCCGTGCTGCTTTGGCCCGGCTTCTACTACCTCGCGGTCACGGGCGCGGGGACCGATGCCTTTGCCGACACCGGCGCGGTGATCTGGCCCGATCTTGGCGAGCCCGGCGAGACCATCAACGGCAACGACTCTCTGCTGCAGGAGTGGTGCGGAAGCGGCGAGGTCGGCGAGTACTCGATCCGGCTTCAGATCGCTTCGGGCGGCGCCCTGCCGAGTCCGGGCGCGCTGGCGCTGATGGGGCTCGGTGCGCTCGCGTCGCGCCGCCGTCGCCGCTGACCGCGGTTCGTTCCGCGCGTCACCGCGGAGCCGCGGCCGCCTTCGCAGCGCGGATCTTCGCGAGGATCTCCGTCGCCTCGCGGGTCCACTGCGCGCCGGCACCCTTTCGCTCCGTCAGGATCGCGACCGCCTCCTCCGCGTGACGCTCGGCCGAGTCGAGCATGCCGAGCGCAGCCTCCGACTGCGCCAGGCTCGAGAGCGTGCGGCCGCGGCGGAAGTCGTTGCCCGGAACGACCTCGTGAAGCTCGCTGAGGATGATCCTGAACGACTCGATCGCGTCCTGATGTTCGCCCGTTTCCGCAGCGAGCACCGCCTGCCCGTTGAGGATGCCGGCCTTCACGCGCACCGCTTCCTTTGTGGATGGAAATCGGTCCGCGTGGACGAGCGCCTCCTCGAGCAACGCGCCAGCCTCGGCGATGCGTCCCTGCCGTCGAAGGACGGTCGCGAGCTGCCGCTCGAGGTCGACCGTCTCGACGGCGGTCGGCCCGAAGGCCAGCTGCCGAAGGCCGATCGCGCGGCGGTAGGCGTCCTCCGAACCCGAGAAGTCCCGGTCGAGGAACAGCTGCCGCGCGAGCGCGAGCTCGGCCTCCGCCATCGGGCTCGGGCCGATCCGCCCTGCTTCGTACGCACGCGAGAAGAACTCGTGCGCCGACAGGATCGGCCCGCGCGACCGCTCGGGGTCGTCGAACGCGAGCTGGATGACGCCGAGCGTCTTCAGCATCTCGGCAAGCACTTCGGGCTCATCGGCGAGTTCGCTGCGGACCTCCTTCTCGACGAGCGCGAGGAAGTCGCGGACATTCATCGAGCTCGAGCCCTGCCCCTCCTCCGGGTTCGCGGAGGCAAGCGCCGCGCCAAAGGTCGAGTACGCGCGCCTCACGCGCTCCTTCTCGCGCTCGGCATTCGCGAGAGCCACCGCGAGCGCCACGCTCGCGCCGACCACGGTGAGCAGGAAGACGGCGGCCGCACCCGAGGCGAACCAGTGCCTGCGCACGGTCTTGGTGACGACATAGGCGAGGCTGTCCTCGCGCGCGAGGATGGGCCTGCCGTCGAGGTAGCGCGCGAGATCCTCCGCGAGCGCCGCCGCCGTGGCGTAGCGGCGCGCAGGGTCGGGCGCGAGAAGCCGCAGGACGATGACATCGAGATCGCCGTCGACCGCGCGTCCGCATGCGGCCGCCGGCGCGCTCGGGCGGCGGGTCGCGCCCGACGCCTTCTGCGCCACAAGCTCGGCGATCGATTTCGCGCCCTCGAAGGGCCGCTGCCCCGCGAGCAATTCGAAGAAGAGCACGCCGAGCGCGTAGAGGTCGCAGCGCGAGTCGACGAGCGTCGGGTCGCCGGCGAGCTGCTCGGGCGCGGCGTACGCGAAGGTGCCGACGAACTCGCCCGCGAGCGTCGAGCTGGACCGGGGGTCGGTCGCATCGGCGTCGGTCGAGCTGCGGGCGAGCCCGAAGTCGAGGATGCGCGGCGCGCCGTCCTGATCGACGAGGATGTTGCCCGGCTTGAGGTCGCGGTGGATCACGCCGCGGCGATGCGCGTAGGCGACCGTGTCCGCGACGCGCCGCATGAGCTCGGCGATGGCGCGCTGGCCCGCGCCGACACGCCGCACGAACTCGTCGAGGCGCTCGCCCTCGACGAACTCCATCGCAAACCACGGCTCGCCGTCGCGCGAGAGCCCGCTCTCGTAGAGCGTCACGATTCCGGGGTGGCGAAGACCCGCCACCACCTCGACCTCGCGCTCGAACCTCATTCGCTGCACGGGCGTGGCGAAGCGGCCGCCGAGAAGCATCTTCACGGCGCAGGTGCGTCGCGTCGCGAGCTGCTCGGCGAGGTAGACGGCGCCCTGGCCTCCGCGGTGGATCTCGCGGCTCAGCCGGTAGCCCGGGATCTCCTCGGCCGCGAGACCGGCGCCCTCGGAGCGCCCCGCGTGCGTCGCCCGATCGGGCCGCGCCGCCTGCGCGAGCTCGGTGAGCAGCGTGTGTTCCTGCGCCAGCTGCCCGACAGCCTCGAGACACGGCTTGCAGATCACCAGATGCGTGGAGATCCGCTCGTCGACCTCGACCGAGCAGTCCGCGCGCGCGATCGCAGCAAGCTCAAGAGACTCCCGCGGAAAACGCCCGCATCCGGTCGGGGCAAACTCTCCATCCTCGGGCAAGTCGGTGTCGATGCTCTGGGCCACGCCGAGGCTCCTCAACCGCCAAAGGCCGCCGAGGGCCGATCGGGCGACGAGGCCCAATCCTCGGGTGTTTCCTCGTACTCGCGCTCGATGCGCGCGACGATCTCGCGGATACGCATCGCCACACGGCTCTTCGCGAGGTAGACCTCCTGCGGCTGCATCCCGAGATCGGCGGCGACCGCCTGCACGCTCATGCCGTGGTAGTACAACAGTTCGAAGGCGCGGATCGTCTTCGAATCGGTCTTGGTCTTCTCGCGGAGTTCCTGCAGCGCCTCGCGCAGGATCGCGAGCCGGCGCTGCGCGTCGTAGGCGTCGCCGACCGAACGGTCGTCGTCGAGGTCGACGATCGCGCTCTCGCCCTGCGCGATGTGCACGGGGCTCTTCTTGCGGCGCATGTCGAGCAAGCGGTACTTGGCGATCGTCACGAGCCAAGCGCCCAGCCGGCCGCGATCGCGGTCGTACTTGCCCTCGCGGTACTGCTCGATGAACTTGACGATCGTCGACTGCGCGAGTTCCGCAGCGTCGTCGTCGCAGAGCCCGTAGCTCCGGGCAAACCCCATCAGGATCGGGCGGTAGCGGTGGTCGAACGCCTCCCACGCGGCCGCATTCGAGCTGTCATGGAGCGCCGCGAGAAGCGCGGTCGTGGTCCGATCGAGATCCATGCCGCCCATCGTAGGGATAGTTCGAAGCCCCATCCCCAAGGGTCGCGTCGAATGCCCTAAAGAGGGCGGATTCGAGTGAATCAATCCCGCGAGGACGGGTCGGAACCGCGCCCAGCCCAAAGTCACGAAATCAATCAGGCGCGGAACGGCCGGCTGTTGAGCTCGCAGTTCAGCAGGTACTCGCCAAGCGGATTGAGGCCGATATCGATCTCCGGCGCGGAGATTTCCTCGCCCGACGGGTCGAACGGACGCCCGTCCGCGGCACCAGGCGCCACCTGGAAGCGCGCCAGCGCCCGCCCCAGCCGCTCGCGGACCCGATGCTTGCTCTCGATCGCCTCGGCCAGGTGCGCGGTCGACGCCGCCTCACCGCCGGCGTCATCCGGCGGCAAGCGGTTCGTCGCCGGATGTGCGTGCTCGTGAGCGTCCGATGAGTTCTTTGAGTTTCGAGAGTCCACGGTGCTTCCAGTTGTTGATGGTCGAGACAGGCACGCCGAGCGAGCGAGCTGCGGCCTGATAGTCGAGCCCCTCGCACACGATGAGGCGGACCGCCGCCTGCTCCTCTCGCGTCAACTGCCCAAGCACTGTCGCCAACTGCGCGGAATCGACCAGGAGGTCGAAGCGAGCCTGGTGGCCCGCCGACGACTTCCCTGCACTCTCGCCTCGATGCTCGCCCGTTCCATGCAGCCCGGAGACGAATCCAGACTGCTCCAGGACCTGCCTGTACCTCAGTGCCCGTTCATGCCGCCGCTTGAGAAGGTTCTCAGCGATCCGCAGGAGATAAGCGACCGAGATCGTCATCCTTTCAAGATTCCTGACTCGAAACAGGCGGACAAACGCCTCATGGGCGACTTCCTCGGCCTCTTCGTCCCTCACGAACCGGCGGGTAAAGCAAAACACCCTGTGGTAGTAGGCCTTGTAGAGCTCGCCCACGATGCAGGCGCGCGCCCCCTCATCGGCGACGAACTCGTCTGCGACGAACGGGTCGGTCGGCGCCTCGGAAACCTCTGGGAGGCTGGTCCGGTTGCGCAGATGGTGAGCGGTTCCTTGCTCGTCCACGGGCGGCCACTCTACGCGGGCGCCCCGTGAACTTGATCGCGAATCCGCGGTGCGCTCGGGAATCGCGGTTCGAGTGCGCAGGTTTCGCGCATCCTGCGGGGCCATCCACGCCGATGGTGCAGGCGGAAGCGACCTTCGCGCCTGGGCTGTTCGGATCTCTGGTTGCATCAACCGACTCCTTGAGAAGGTCCGAGGCGGACCGCGCAGCAACAGCCCCCGCCGTGGCGCCGCCATTCTCGGACTTCCATCCACTGGACCCACCCACGGCATCCACCCGCCGTGCCATGGGGAACCTTGCCCGCGTCTTCGTGCTTTCAGCCGACTTCCAACTTTCGCTGCTTCGGCTCCATCGCGCAATTCCTGCTTCCCGCGGCGCCCAAAGAAAGCGCCCGCGCATAGGCAACGCGCGGGCACTCGGAGAGTTTCGGATTCGGGGAGTTTCGGATGCCGGGTTCGACCGTCGGGCTCGGAAACGACGAGACTCCCGACCGGCCGGTCGGGAGCTCTCGTCCATGGTCGGTGACGCGCAGACGCATCCTTGCGCCGCGAGACATCGCCCCGCCGCGCAATCCATCGCGCAGCGTCAGTCATCCAACGCTGTTCACCGCAGAAGCGGCGCGCAGCGCATCGGGTTGCTTGGTCGGACCGCGTTCCATGCGATCCGCACGCGCGCGTCCATGCGCGGCGCAACAAGAAAACCCGCGACGCGCGCCTTCTCTTTCGAGCAAGCGTGAACTTTCCCCCATCGGGAGGTCCCCATTCGAGAGCTCCCCATTCGAGAACTCCCCATTCGGGAACTCCCCGTCCGCAACATCAACGCTTGCGCGGTCCTGCCTCGGGCTGCGCCTCGATGACATCGCGGAACTGACGCATCGAGAGCTCCGCGAGCCACGCGCGCAATGCATCGACCGACGCGTCGTCGCCGAGCACGGTGAAGGACGAGCGCGTGCGCCCCTCGCGCACGGTGATCTCGGATCGAGGCTCGCCGGCGCCCGATTCATCGGGACGCGCCGCGTAGCCCGTCGCACGCACGAGTTCGACGAAGCGCGCGACTTCCGCGTCGCTCATCGGCGCACGGAAACTCGTTTCACGGCCACGCGCCTTGAGTCCGCCCGAGGAACCGAACTCGCCTTCGCGCGTCACGCGGTAGTACGCGGTGCGCTGCTCGGAAGACTGGCTCCAGAGGTACTCGAGCTCGAGTCCGCCGGTGCGGTCGATCTTGACGGCCTCGGGGCCGCATCCAACCTGCATCGCGGCAACGATGCACGCGATCGCACAGAGCGCGATGCGCCAAGCGCGGCTCACTTCGGCTGCTCCGTCGCGGCCGGCTGCGCGAAGCGCGCGTACGGATCGGCGCCGAGGTCGTAGCGCAGCGGAAGCTCGGCGGTCTCGGCGAGCGCTTCATCGCTCGCCCAGCCAAGCGAGGCGATCGCGCGGATCGCGCGCCGCAGCGCCGGCTGATCCTCGCCGCCCGGCGTGTAGCGGCGCACGAACGCAAACCGCTCGCCGTCGGCGTGTACCTCGAGCGTGGCGAGGATCTCGCCCGCGGTCGGCTCGAGCAACTTCACATTGGTTCGGGTGTCGGCGAGCGCGGGATCGGTGAAACCAGAGCTTGCGAGGATGCCCCAGAGATCCGCCATCTGCTCGCGCGAGAGCTTGCGGACGCGCGCGGGGCGCAAGCGGTCCTCCGGCACGCGATCGGTCTCGCCGTGGAGCGAACCATCGGGCAGCAGCACGAAGCGGGCGCGACGCTCCTCGACCTTGGCGCGATCGGCGACGGTTCGTCCGGGCGACACATCGACCTCGACCCAGAGATCGGACGGCACGCTTCCGATCGGGTCGTCACCGCCGCGCGCGCGAGCGGGCGACGAGCAGCCCATCAGGCCGGCGGGCGCCAGCGCCGCAGCGACGAGCGCCGCGGCGACAACGGC
>CAIXEV010000230.1 GCA_903918555.1 uncultured bacterium
GTGCGGCGTTTTGCTGGGAGTGCAGGCGGCTTGGCACAGATGCCGCGCCGCGCCGTGCCGTCGCGCGGCGGTCGTCAGAGCGCGCCCAGCCGGCGCACCACTTCCTCGACATTCGCCCGCGAGTTGAAGGCGCTGATGCGGAAGTACCCCTCGCCGCAGCGGCCGAAGCCGGCGCCCGGGGTCGTGACCACGCGCGCCTTGCGCAGCAGCCGGTCGAAGAACGCCCAGCTGTCCGAGCCATCGGGCACCTTGCACCACACATACGGGGCGTGTTCGCCGCCCCAGGTCTTCCAGCCGAGCCTCGTGCAGCCCTCGCGGAGGATGCGCGCGTTCTCCATGTAGAAGTCCACGAGGGCGCGGACCTCCTTCTGCCCCTCGGGCGTGTAGAGCGCCTCGGCGCCGCGCTGCACGGCGTAGCTCACGCCGTTCGAGCGCGTGTTCCAGCGGCGCGTCCAGAGCGGGTGCAGCGCGACCGGCTCGCCCGCGCGGGTGTAGGCCATCACCGACTTCGGAAGCACGGTGTATCCGCAGCGAACGCCCGTGAAACCGCCCGACTTCGAGAAGCTGCGGAACTCGACGGCGCATTCGCGCGCGCCGGGAATCTCATAGACCGACTTCGGCGCGTCGCTGCGGTTGTACGACTCGTACGCAGCGTCCCAGAAGATGATCGCGCGGTGCTTGCGCGCGTACTCGACCCAGGCCGTCGCGCGCGCGCGGTCCATCACGGTGCCCGTCGGGTTGTTCGGCGAGCAGAGGTAGATGACATCGGGTGCGGGCGTGCCCGCCGACGGCACATCGGCGAGGAAGCCGTTCGCCTCGGTGCAGGGGAGATAGAGGATGCCGTCGTAGCCGCCGCCTGCGAGCGCAGCGCCGGTGTTCCCGAACATCACATTCGCGTCGACATACGCCGGGTACACGGGATCGGTCACCGCGACGCGATTGCCCGCGCCGAGGATCTCGAGGATGTTGCCGCAGTCGCCCTTGGAGCCGTCGGAGAGGAAGACCTCGTCGTCGGCGACATCGAGGCCGCGCGAGCGGAAGTCGCCCTGCGCGATCGCCGCGCGCACCGAGTCGTAGCCGGTGCCGGGGCCGTACCCCTTGAAGGTCGCGCGGGTTGCGAGCTCCTCGGTCGCCGCGTGCATGGCGCGGACCGCGCTCGTCGGCAGCGGCTCCGTGACATCGCCGATGCCGCAGCGAATGATCTCTGGCGCGAGCTCGGGATGCTCCTTCGAGAAGACGGTGACGCGACGCGCGATCTCGGGGAAGAGGTATCCGGCCGCGAGCTTGAGGTAGTGTTCGTTGATAAACGCCATGGGTGACAGCTCCGCGCATCGAGGCGCGCCGTGAATGTACGGCGAATTCGATCCGCCGCGGCGGCCATTTCGGGCGCGCCGCGGGTTGCTCGGGTAGGATCACCCGCCGTGTTTGAGTTCCTCTCCCAGGCATTGTCCGATCTCCGCCGCACGGGATCTGTCTGGCCGTCGTCGCCGATCCTGGCGCGGGCGATGACCAAGTCGATCGCGCGGGTGGAGGGGCCGCGTCGGATCCTCGAGGTCGGTCCCGGCACGGGGCCGTTCACGCGCGCGATCCTGAGAAAGCTGCGCGCGGGCGACCACTTCGACCTCGTCGAGATCAACGAGAAGTTCTGCCGCAAGCTCGAGAAGGAGCTGCTGTCGAAGTACCGCCAGCGCCATCCCGCCGTCGAGGTGCGCCTGCATTGCGCCCCGATCGAGGAGGCGGAACTCAGCGGTCCGTACGACATCATCGTCTGCGGGCTTCCCTTCAACAACTTCCCGCCGAAACTGATGCGGCAGATCTTCCGCCGCATGTTCGCCCTTCTCAAGGACGAGGGCGAGATCGTGTACTTCGAGTATGTCGGCGTCCGCGCGGTGAAGGGCCCCGTCGTCGACGACGCGGCCCGCGCGCGGCTGCGCCGCATCGGCGCGTTCGGCAAGTCCCTGCGACGCAAGCACCAGGGGCACACCGAGCTTGTGCTCGGCAACTTCCCGCCTGCGCTTGCGTTCCGCCTGAAGGGCTCGAAGCCGACCAAGCGCGCCGCGTCGACGACGCGTTCGCGCGCGGGTGCGCGCGCGAAGTCCTAGGTGGCCCGTCCTCGCTGACCCGTCCTAGAGGACCGGCGCGAAGCGCTCGTTCGGCTGCATTGACATCGCGAAGCCCGCAAAGAGATGCGCGATGCGGTTGAGGTCGCGCAGGCTCGTCATCTCGACGGTGGTGTGCATGTAGCGGATCGGCAGCGACACGAGTCCGCTGGGGATGCCGCCCGCCACGAAGAACGCATCGGTGTCGGTTCCCGATCCGCTCGGAGTCGCCGCCCGCTGCAGCGGGATCGAGAGCGACGCCGCGACCTGGGCGAGGCGCGCGACGACTTCCGGCTGCATGGCGCCGCCGATCGCGAGCTTCGGCCCGCCCGCGAGCTTGAAGTGTCCGTGCTGCGCGTGGCTGATGCCGGGGCTGTCGGTCGCATGGCCGACATCGGTGACGAGCGCGACATCGGGCGCGAGCGACCGCGCGACCATCTGCGCGCCCTTGAGCCCGACCTCCTCCTGCACGGTCGACACCGCGACGACGCGCACCTTGAGCGCCGCGCCGCGCTCGGCGACGAGGCGCAGGGCCTCGGCCGCGATCCAGGTGCCGATGCGGTTGTCGAGGGCGCGCGCGACCACGATGTCGTCGTTCAACTGCATGAATCCGTCGAGGAAGACGCCCGGGTCGCCGATCGCGAGCTTCGCCTTCGCCTCGTCCGCGCTCGTGGCGCCGATGTCGATGAAGAGCTCGTGGAGCTTGCGGACCTTGCCTTCCTGCGACTTGTCCTGGAGGTGGATCGCGGTGGCGCCGATCAGGCCGACGACGGGCGCCGTCACCCCGGCCACCGACGACTTGAAGCGCACGCGCTTGCCGACGATCGAGCTCGGATCGATGCCGCCGATCGCCTTGCAGTAGACGAAGCCCTTGTCGTCGAAGTGGTTGACCATCAGGCCGATCTCGTCGGCGTGGCCGCAGATGGCGAGGGTCGGGATCCCCGCTCCCTCGGGGCCGAACGACGCGAAGCAGTTGTTGTAGGCGTCGTTCCAGGTCTTCTTGGCGAAGGGGCGGACGAAGTCGAGCCAGACCTTCTGGCCGTCACGCTCGAAGCCCGAGGGGCTCGGCGTGTCGAGAAGCTGCTTCAGGAACGCAAGGCTCTCGGGGCGGACGACTTCGACGGGATTCAGTTGCGCGGACATCCGCGCAGAATAGCGGGGCGCGTCTCCCAAAGAACAGACGCGCCCGGAGGCGCGTCTGGGTGGATTCCAGAGGGTGTTTCGAGGGTCTCTCTCAGCTTGCGCGCTTGGGACGCGCCTTGAGGCGTGGTGCCCCGCCGTCGAACATCTCGCTCGCCGCGCGAACGGGTGGGGGCGAGGAGGAGGACGAGGACGGCGAAGACGCCGACAAGGACGGCGAGGACAAGGACGGCGAGGACGACGGCGAGCGCGGGCCGTCGCCCAACGAGCCGAGCCGCGGGAGCTCCGGACGGCTCTGGGACATCGCCTGCGGCGCCTGGGTCTCGTAGCGAGCATCCGCCTGCACCTGTTGCGCAGGCATGCCGGATGTCGACGGACCAAGCCGGCGCGAACGCGCCTCGTCGATCGAGCGACCCATGTTCTGGATCAGCGAGCGCAGTTGCTGCGGATTGCGGATGTTGCGGTTGCTGCTCATGTCGTGTTCCCTCAACGCACGCCACTTCGGGCGGAAACTCGGTGGCCCCTCGCCGGAACGGCGCCCGACCCATTCCTTTGGTCGATACGCCCCTTGAACGGCAGGGTTCCCCACTCTCAGTAGGCATCGGCGCATAAAGACGATGGCTTCTGCCAAGGTCTAGGGTTACTTCGGACGCGCCCGCACGGGCTGCACAGGCCTCACGAACGACACTCTGGACAGGGCGTAAACTGCGGATCCACGCGGCGGCCTCGAGGGAGGATGACGCGTGCCGCCTTCCGAGCTCGCCGCAGGCGTTCGGAAGTCCCGCCCAGCCCGTGTTCTGTCACGAGAGTCCCGCCCATGAACCGACCGAATCGCTCTTTCGCCCCCAACGCCTCGCGCGGCATCGCAGCAACTCTTCTCCCGTGGACGGCCGCGGTGGCCGTGGCCCAGGCTGCGACGGTCGATCTCCCGCGCCACCCGGCGCTTTCTCCCGATGGATCGGTGGTCGTCTTCTCGTGGCGCGGCGACCTTTGGCGAGCGCCTTCGGCGGGCGGCGAGGCGGTGCGCCTGACCTCGAATCCGTCGATCGAGACGCGCAGCGGCTTCACGCCCGATGGAAGCCGGATCGTGTTCGAGAGCGATCGCGAGGGGCTCCGCAACCTCTGGTCGATGCGCCCCGATGGCTCCGACCTCCGCCAGCTCACCGACCTCGACGCGGGCTTCGGCCTGAGCTCGGTCGGCACCCTCCGTGGGAAGCCGGTCGCGTTCCTCGAGACGACGATCGAGGGCGACCTCTATCGCTCCTCGCGCCCGTATGCGCTGGCGCTCGATCTTCCGGCCGGCACGATCGGCGCGCCCGAGCGCGTGCACGATGCGTTCGGCGGCGCCGCGAACGGCTCGGCCGATGGCGCGCTCGTGCTCTTCGAGCGCGGCGGATCGCCGTGGTCGCGCCGCGGCTACACCGGTCCCGACAACCGCAATGTCTGGGTGTTCAACACGACGGCGGGAACCTTCGGCCAGCTCACCAAGTTCGCGGGCAACGACGGTCTTCCGCGTTTCATCGCGCCGGATGAGTTCGTCTACATCTCCGATCGCGGCCTTGGCTCGCAGAATCTCCACCGCGCCAAGCTCTCGGCCGAGGCCGACAGCGGCAGCCGGCTCACCGACTTCAAGGACGCCGACATCCATGGCCTCGCGGTGTCGGCCGACGGCCGCACGGCCGTGTTCGGGGTGCTTGGCGATCTCTGGAGCATCGATCTCACGAAGGTCGGCGCGCAGCCGGTGAAGCTCGCCTTCACGGCCGCGGACGACGGGCTTGTCGACCGCGAGTTCAAGCAGGTTGGCCGCGAGGTGAGCGCCGCTGCGCTGTCGCCCGATGGCAAGACGATGGCGTTCGTGGCGCTCGGCGATGTGTTCGTGCGCGCGGTCGAGGACAAGAGCCCGACCCGCCGCGTGACCGAGGGCGATGGGCGCGAGCGCGAGGTCTGCTGGAGCGCCGACGGGCTCACCCTCTACTTCGTGAGCGACCGCGATGGCAGCGACTCGATCTACGCGGCGACGGTCGCGGAGACCCGCAGCGAGGCGCGCGAGCGCGGTAAGCCGAAGCCTGCGGCTGCGGCGCAAGAGGTCAAGGTTGATGAAGTCAAGGTTGATGAGGTCAAGGTTGAGGAAGTCAAGGTTGATGAAGTGAAGGTTGCGGAAGTGAAGCCAGCCGAGCCAGCGCCGACAGCCGCGGCCGAGCCAGCGAAGCCGGCCGAGAAGGCGCCGGAGAAGAGCGACGCGAAGAAGGACGAGAAAAAAGACGAGAAGAAGGACGAGAAGAAGAAGGATCCGAAGTTCGATCCTGCTCGCTGGGCGGACGCGATCCGATTCGAGGTCAAGCCCGTCACGAGCGGCGCGGACGACGACCGTCGTCCCGTTGCGTCGCCCGATGGCAAGGCGCTGCTCTTCACGCGCAATCTCGGCGACCTCGCGCGGATGGACCTCGCAACCGGCGAGATCCGCATGCTGCGCGACGGCTGGAGCTCCGACCTCGACTATGTCTACTCGCCCGATGGCGCGCTGATCGCGTTCGTCGAGAGCGACCAGGACTTCAACGCCGACATCTGGATCGTTCCCGCCGACGGCTCGAAGCCCGCGGTCAACATCACGCGTCACCCCGACAACGACGCCGCGCCGCGTTTCTCCGCCGATGGCAAGATCCTCGCGTTCCTCTCCGAGCGCACCAACGAGGAGTTCGACGCGTGGATGGTGATGCTCGACCGCGACCTCGAGGGTCTCTCGCAGCGCGACCTCGACCAGTACTTCAAGGACGCGGCGGAGGCGCAGAAGAAGCGCAAGCCGTTTGAGCCTGTGGAACCGAAGGCGAAGGACGCCGCGAAGGAAGGCGCGAAGGAAGGCGCGAAGGAAGGCGCGAAGGAAGGCGAGTCGAAGGAAGACGCCGCGAAGGCCGATGCCGCAAAGCCCGACGCCCCCGCGCGCGATCCGTTCGACGGCCTCGAGCTCGAGGACGCGTATCTCCGCGTGCGCCGCGTGACCACCGCGCTCGGCGACGAGACCGCGCTTGAGCTCGCGCCGACCGGCGACCGGCTCTACTACTCCGCGGCCGACGGCAAGGACCGCGCGCTCTTCAGCGTCAAGTACGACGGCAGCGAGCAGAAGAAGCTCGCCGGCCCGGTCGCCCTGCAGGGGATCTCGTTCACCGGCGACAAGCTCGTCGCCGTCGCGAGCGGCCAGGCGCAGACGATCACGCCGTCGGGCGAGGCGAAGACGATCGACATCTCCGCCGAGAACGAGATCAACCTCGCCGCGCGCAACGAGCAGAAGCTCCGCGAGGTCTCGCGCATCCTCGGCCGGCAGTTCTACGCCGATCCGAAGACGAAGGGTCTCGACTGGGCGGCGCTGACCGAGCGCTTCGCGCAGCTCGCGCGTCTCGCGCGCACGCCCGACGAGTTCGACTTCGTCGCCAACATGTTCATCGGGTACCTCGACGCATCGCACCTCGGTGTGCGTTCGATGGGCGGCGAGGGCTCGACGCGCCGGGCGCACGGACGGCTCGGCGTCGAGACGGTCGCCGCCGATGGCGGGCGCCGCATCACGAAGGTTCTTCCCGATTCGCCGGCGGCGCTCGCGAATCCTGCCCTTGCGGTCGGCGACATCGTCGTGAGCGTCGACTTCGAGAAGGTCGACGCAGCGAAGCCGCTCGAGGCGGCGTTCGCGGGCAAGACCGGGCAGGAGGTCTTCGTCGGATTCCGTCGCGCGGCGGAGAAGGCCGATGCGGCTGGGGTCGAACTCGGCGCGGCCGTGGCCGAACTCGGCGCGGCCGTGGCCGAACTCGGCGCGCTCGTCGTGCCGGTCTCGAGCGCGGCCGAGCGCACGCTTCGCTACAACGCGGAGACGCGCGCGAACGCGCGCAAGGTCGAGGTTCTCTCGGGCGGGCGCCTCGGCTACATCCACATCGCCGGCATGGACCAGGCGTCGCTCGATCGCTTCGAGCGCGACCTCTACGCGGCGGCGAACGGGCGCGACGGACTCCTCGTCGATGTCCGCAACAACGGCGGCGGCTCGACCGCGGACCGGCTGCTTTCGTCGATCGATGTCCGTCCGCACGCGTATGTCGTGCCGCGCGAAGGCGACCCGACGCGCACGCGCAGCTATCCGCAGGACCGTCTCTTCATCCAGCGCTACACCATGCCGATGGCGATGCTCTGCAACGAGAAGAGCTTCTCGAACGCGGAGATCATCTCGCATGCGTTCAAGACGCTCGGCCGCGGCCCGCTCGTCGGCCAGCAGACGGCCGGCGGCGTGATCTCGACGGGCGCGGAGGCGCTCGTCGACGGCACGACGGTGCGCCTGCCGTTCCGCGGATGGTTCCTCTTCGACGGCACCGACATGGAGGAGAACGGCGCGATGCCGGACTTCGTCGTGCCGCAGACGCCCGAGGACGAGACGAAGGGCGCCGACGCGCAGCTCGCGAAGGCGGTCGAGGAACTCATGCGCAAGCTGCCCGCGAAGAAGAACGAGAAGCCCTGAGCCGGACACCAACCCCCATGGCCCACGAGAGGCTTCAATTCAGCGCATGGCGCCCGCACCCATGGCACGGCCTCTCGGTCGGGCCGAAGGCGCCCGACATCGTGCACGCGTTCATCGAGATCACGCCGTTCGATGTCGTGAAGTACGAGATCGACAAGCAGTCGGGCTACATGCGCGTCGACCGGCCGCAGCGCTCGAGCTCGGTGCCGCCGGCGCTGTACGGGTTCGTGCCGCGCACCTACTGCGGCGCGCGCGTGGCGGCGCTGTCGCCCACGAGCGCGCGCGGCGACGGTGATCCGCTCGACATCTGCGTGGTGACCGAGCGGCCGGTCGACCGCGCCGAGATCATCATGGACGCGCGCGTCCTCGGCGGAATCCAGATGATCGACGGCGGCGAGGCCGACGACAAGGTCATCGCGGTGCTGCCGAGCGACCCGGTCTACGGGCGCGCGGTGGATCTCGAGGACCTGCCGAAGGCGCTCATCGACCGCCTGGTTCACTACTTCGCGTCGTACAAGACGATGCCGGGCGAGGAGAACAAGGTCGCGATCCGCGGCACCTACAGCGTCACGCACGCATGGCAGGTGGTGCGGGCGTCGATGGAGGACTACGCGGAGCTGATCGCGACGCGCACTTGAGCGGCCGCGGGAAACGGGACCGGCCCGAAGGGCCGCTCTGTCGTGGGCTCGAGGGGTTCTGCTAGCACTGCTTCCTCGCTGCGCGAGGAAGCACGTGGCACCCGCCGGCCGTTGGCCGGCGGCGTCTTGTGACATTCCGGCGTGGATCGCCGCCGCTCCGAAGGAGCGGCGGGTACGGAACCGCCGCTTCGCGGCGCACTGTCGTGGGCTCGAGGGGTTCGGCTAGCAC
>CAIXEV010000231.1 GCA_903918555.1 uncultured bacterium
CGGCGGAGGCAAAGGGAGTCTCCGCAGACCGGATCGAGGCGTTGCAGAGGTTGCTCACGGCTGGGGATGACGGGCGGTGAGGCGGGGCGGATGCAGCGCCGTCGGCTTCGGCTGCGGTGCCGTCTGGGAGTACTTCTATGGTGAACAGTGATGAAGTCGCGCTTCTTGCGAACCGACTCCGCGAGGCCGTTCGCGCGCCTGATGCGACGCTGTTTCTCGACGAGCTCTGGGGAGACGGTACGTACGACTATGGCACCACCGCGCGCGCGATTCAGTCATGGCTTGAGCGGTCTGAACCCCAGGATTGGCGCAACGCGGCTCGTTGGTTCACGCCCGAAGTCTGGACGCATCTTCATGGTTGGATCACGCACGGTTCCGAAGTCGAGGAGGCTGTCGCCGTGGTGATGCGCCGATGGCTCTCCGATCCAAAGTGGGCTGGCGAGGAGTTCGTCCTGCTTCGGGGGTTCGCGGATGATTTCCTCTACTTCCGTAGGCCCGACGCATCGCCATCGCTACCCCCGGCAAGCCCGGCGTCGTGATCGACCGCATCGCGTACTCGCCCTACGGCGAGGCGACGCGCACGCTGCGCTCCGATGTGAACGGCGACGGCTTCGTGAACCAGTCGGACTACGCGGGCATCATCCGCCCGCGCATCGGCGCGACGATCGGCACGGCACGGCGGGGCGGGGTTAGGAGCGGACTGCGAATGACGAGCAGTGAGTGTGTGACGAGGTGCAGGCGCCGCGTCTGCTCGAGTATTCGGGCAGTTTGGGTATGCTCGGAGGCTCGAATCGTCGCGCGGCTCAGTGAAGATCCACATGACTATGTCGACTTCGGAAATGCCATCTTCGCGTGACACGTCCTCCGGAGCGGGGTCGGCAGGAGCACCAGGAGGGTGCGGGGTGATGATCCTCAGCCGAGTCGCGTTGCCGGTGACGGCGTTGCTGGTGATTGGTCCAGCTGGACACGCGGCTCTTCCAATCGGAATCGCATTCGGCCGGTTTCTGAACCCGACTTATACCGCCAAGCCGCGTGATTGGCTCATCCTTGCAGCGCTGCTCGCGGGCATCGGTCTCGCCATTGCGTCGTGCTCGCGTGCCCGCAGGGTGCTGGTGTCGCTCTCGATCATCTGTCTCGCGACGACGACGGTGATGGCGATGCGGGCATGGAGCGAAATCGATTTCGAGCTGTTCGCATGCAGCGGCGTCCCGTTCGTCCTCGTGTCGCTGGTTGCCATCATCGCATCCCCGTCGAGGAGGCACGGAGCGCACGCTCGCGGCCCGGGGACCCCGTGTGCATCCTGCGGCTATCCGCTCGGACCGTCGGGCAGCATGGCGTGTCCTGAGTGTGGCGCACTCGCACCCGTGTCGGACGGCGGCACGAGGCCGCCGGCTGCGCCTTGATGACCATTGCCGAGGCGGCGGCGTTGAGCCTGCCCCGATTCCGTGGACACCAAATTTGGCGAGGATGCTCGCCAGAAGGTCTCCATGGACAAGACGCGCAAGACAACGAAGAGGCGGCCACGCCGCTCGTTCACCCCTTGAGTTCAAGGAGCCATCATGAAGGAGCGAACGCGCCGTTCTCGCGGCAACATCTTTGAGGATCTCGGAGCGTCGCCGACCGAGGCGGCGAACCTGAAGGTGCGCTCGCATCTGATGATGGAGCTCGAGGAGCTGATCCGCCGCAAGGGCTGGACTCAACAGGAGGCGGCAAAGGCCCTCGGCGTCACCCA
>CAIXEV010000232.1 GCA_903918555.1 uncultured bacterium
GGCACGCCAGCCGCGAGGTGCGGCGGATGCCCGGCGCCTCCTCGACGCGGTCTTCCTCGTCCTCGGTCGCCTCGCCCACCTGCTGCGCGCCCTGCTCGAGGTAGATGTGGCAGGTCGAGCACGCGCACACGCCGCCGCAGGCGTGCTCGATGTTGATGCCGTTGTCCATCGCGACCTCGAGGATCGACTCGTGCTCGCCGCCGAGCACCTCCCACACCTTCTGCGGGGTGCCAGTGAGGCCCTCGGGATCCTCGAGATGAAAGGTGATCGGGATCACCGGCGGGCCGTGATGGTGGCTGTCGTCGCGCTTCAGATGCATGTTTGAACTCCGAGCCGCCGTGGGCGGGGCGCCGATGATAGCCCCTCCGCAGCCGCAGGAAGCGGCTCAAACCAAGCGGTTGCGCGGTAGGGATTCCGTTATCGTGCGCCCGCGCCATGACGATCTCGACCGCGAACGCGCTCTCCATCGTTCTCCGCCGCGAACTCGACGGAACCCACCCGCTGATCGTCATCGACACCGACGACGAACCCGAGGTGCGCCAGACGGTGCCGCTGTCGATCGACGCGAGCATCGAGACCCGCCACTGGTCGGCGCTGCGGGGCATCTCGAAGGGCCGGTTCATCGACGAGTTTGCTGCGGAGTCCGAGCATCCCGCCGCAGCGTTCGCGTGGCTGATCCAGCAGGCGCCCAAGCATCGCTCCGCGAACTTCTTCTACGACCTCGGCCCGTATCTCGGCGACGCACGCACCGCGCGCGCGCTCAAGGAGGCGGTCGAGTGGGCGCGCGGGCTGTTCGGCTCGATCGTCCTCGTCGAGCGCGGACTGAAGGTGCCGCCATCGCTTGCCAACGATGCGCACCGCATCACCGTGCCGGTTCCGAGCCACGAGGAACTGCTCGACATCGTGCGGTCGACCGTGCGCGGGGTCTCGCAGACCCGCAAGATCGAGGCTTCGGTGCGCCGCAGCACGCTCGACGCGATCGCGCGCACGATGCGCGGCCTCACCAAGCGCCAGGCCGAGCGCGTCGTCGTCGCCGCGGCGACCGAGGACGATCGCTTCGACGACGCCGACCTCGAGCGCGTGATGATCCACAAGCGAAACGCCTGCGCCGATCTCGACGGCGTGCTCGAGTTCGTGCAGGCGCCCGTGTCGATGGACGCGATCGGCGGCCTCGGCAAGCTGAAGAAGTGGCTCGCCGACCGCCACATGTCGTCGTCGGTCGACGCCGAGAGCTTCGGCCTCTCGAACCCGCGCGGCATGCTGCTCCTCGGCGTGCAGGGCGCGGGAAAGAGCCTCGCCGCGAAGGCCGTCGCGACCGCGTGGAAGGTGCCGCTCCTTCGCCTCGATGCCGGCGCCCTCTACGACAAGTTCGTCGGCGAAAGCGAGCGCAAGCTGCGCGATTCGCTGCAGCAGGCCGACCGCATGGCCCCCGCCGTCCTGTGGATCGACGAGATCGAGAAGGGCTTCGCGAGCGCGAGCTCGATGTCGTCCGACGGCGGCCTCTCGCGCCGCATGTTCGGCACGCTCCTCACCTGGATGCAGGAGCGCCCGTCGTCGATCTTCCTCGTCGCGACCGCGAACGATGTGTCGGCCTTGCCGCCCGAACTGCTGCGCAAGGGCCGTTTCGACGAGATCTTCTTCATCGACCTCCCCGGCGAGGAGGCGCGCCGCGCGATCCTCGCGATCCACCTTGCGAAGCGAAAGCGCGACGCGAAGACCTTCGACCTCGACGCGCTCGTCGCCGCGACCGAGGGCTACAGCGGCGCGGAGATCGAAGCCGGCATCGAGAGCGCGCTTCGCGACGCCTTCGGCGACGGCCAGCGCGCGCTCGAGACCAAGGACCTCGTCGCGGCCTACCACCGCAGCCCGCCGATATCGGTCATCATGGCCGATCGAATCGCCGAACTGCGCGATTGGGCAAGCAGCCGCTGCGTTCCGGCCGAGTGACCGCTCCGCCGACGGGCGCATTGCTGCTAGTCTTTGCAAATGACCGCTGCATCCGCACCCCCGCTTCGTCCGCTCGGCATGACCCGCGCGCAGTTCGTGGCGGCGGCGCGCGAGCGTGGCCGCACCGCGCACGCGGCGCTCGAGGCCTACCGCGCGCTCTTCCGCGAGGGCGTCGTGCCAGCATGGTGCGAGGTGCCCGACTACCCCGTGACCGCGACGCTCGTCGAGGGCGCGACGAGCAAGTTCGTGCTGCGGCTCACCGACGCAGGCATGGAGGGGCTCGAGACCGAGAGCGTCCTGATTCCGATGCCGCGCGCGAGCGGCACGACGACGACCCTGTGCGTCTCGAGCCAGATCGGCTGCGCGATGGGCTGCCGCTTCTGCGAGACCGCGCAGATGGGACTCATCAAGAACCTGCGCGCCGACCAGATCGTGCACCAGTGGTGGAGCGCGACGCATCGGGTGCCGCGGCCGACGGATCCCGCGAGAACGCATGGGGTCAAAAACATCGTCTTCATGGGCATGGGCGAGCCCACCGACAACATCGACGAGGTGATCCAGGCGATCCGCGTGCTCGTCGACCACGACGGCGCGGGCGTCCCCGCGTCGAACATCTCGATCTCGACCGTCGGCAACCCGGACGGCATCCGCAAGATCGGCGAGCTCGTGCGCGAGGAAGGCTTCCATCGCCTGAACCTCGCGCTGTCGCTCAATGCGCCGAACGATCGCGTGCGCACCGAGATCATGCCCGTCAACCGCGCGTGGCCCATGGCGCGGCTCAAGGACGCGCTGCTCGAGTTCCCCCGCTACTCGCAGGCCGCGTTCTGCGTCGAGTATGTGCTGATTCCAGGCGTCAACGATTCGGACGAGCACTGCGACGAGGTCTGCGCGTTCCTGCGCGAGATCCGCTGCTCGCTCAATGTGATTCCGTACAACCCGCGCCGAAACTCGCCGTGGCCGGCGCCCGACGAGCTCTCGGTGGCGCGCTTCATGGCGCGCGCGGTCGCGAACGGGCAGTTCACCAAGCGCCGCGGCACCAAGGGCCGCAATGTGATGGCCGCGTGCGGCCAGCTTGGCAACGAGAAGATCCGAGCGCGCAGGTACATCGCGGAGGATGGCTCCGCGAAGCCGGTTTCGCTCGGGATTCCCGCAGCGAAGCCCGCTTCGGCGGCGCAGACGACGCAGACGGAGCAACGCCCTTGAATGAGATCCGCCACGATGCGGCGCC
>CAIXEV010000233.1 GCA_903918555.1 uncultured bacterium
ACCGCACGCGGGTTCCGTGCGCGAGCTTCATGCGCGCTCCAGCGTGCGAGCCACCCTGCTCGCCGACGACCGCCTCGCGTGCGGCGACATGCGCCCGGACGGCGCCGCCGAAGGTCTCGAAGTCGGTCAACGCGATTCCGGCGTGACCGAGGCGCGCCGCCTCGCGGACCAGTTCCTCGGGATGGCTGGCTCCGCAGAGGAAGGTGTGGTTGCTGGTGACCGCAAGCTCGCCCCAGCGTGGCCGAGCGAGCCGCCGCACGGCGCCCGAGAGGGCTGGCGCTGCCTCATGGCGGATATCCGCGCCGCGTGTCGGCGGCGGTGCAGGCTGGCGCAGCGGATGCTGCCAGAGCTTGGGTGGCGGTTCGTCGGGCATCGCGCTACCCCCATGCTCCAAGAATCGAGATGACAAGCCCGGCGTCAAAGGCGCGCTCGCACCGATCAAGCCATTGATCGCGAGGGGATGAGCGAGGGGATGACTCGTGCGGGTCCGGCACAACCGCCGACTCGATCCGCGCGCTGGCGTCCGGTCGGGTCGGTGCGATTCGATCTGGGAATCGCGCGAAGAGCCAAAGACCAGTTCCCATCTGAACCCGTGCGTGAAGTCTTCCGCTCAGCCGTGCGATGGTGGCCGCACGGCTTGCGACCTGCTCCTCCAGCGCGCTCCATTCACCGTGGCGATCATGGCCTGACCGCGAAGACTCCGCCCACTCGGCCGGCTCCCACCATCGGCTCGCCGTGCGCTCCCAGCCGTCGATGCCAGAAAGCGGCCATAGCCGGCCGCGCCAGTGCAACGAGGGGACGCTGGCCATGCAGCGCTGATGTCCGCGCCACGCATCCGCGCACCATGCCCTGCGCTGGGCGATGCATGCCGCGAGTTCGACGCTTGATTCGCCCCCCACGATGGTCGCGGACTCTTCGGACGCAAAGTACTGGCTCGGTCGTCGCCCAAGATGCACGGCGCAGCTCGCCGACCGTCCAAACGGGCCATCAATCGCGCCGACCTCCGCGCCTGCTGCCCCGCCTGCTGCCCCGCCTACTGTCCCGCCTGTCGCTGTCGCGCGGCGAATGCCGTCGCGGCCGATCCGTGCGGAAACAAGGTCGATCCACTCCTGCAGCCTCGCGGCATCGTCGGTCGACGGCTCGCCACCATCGGCGCGCGAAAGCTGGCGACGGGCGGGAATCCAGCCGGAACATGCGTCATCGAGCCCGCTCCAAGTCGCTGCATGGGGTCGCGCGCTGCGATCGCTCGCCTTCGCGACAAGCGGATGCTCCACCGAGCGCACGCGTGGGGCCCTCGGCGTGCCCGCCGTCTGTCGCCATGACAACCGACCCTGGACCGATCGCATGCGAGCTGCATCCTCGAGCTGCAGCGTGATCTCCTCGACTCCGTGGTTAAGCGGGAGATGCTCGAGCTTCGGCCGCAACATGGACCAGAGATGCGATCGGCTCATCGTTGGCGCCGAAAGCCGCAACTCGAGCTCCGAGACCATGCGCCGCGCGGGTGTCCGACGGGCACCCGGCGCATGCTCGCCAGCTGGACCTGCTCGTGAACATGCATGCAGAACCACCGCGTCGGTCGAGAGATCCGCAGGCAGCTCGGCGTGGCGGAAGATCCAGCGCGAGACACGCATCCCCTCGCGCCTGCACTCGAGTGTCGTGATCAACTGGTCGACGAGTTCGCCGCACGCCACAAGAAGCGCGTCGATCCGGCTGGCCGGACCATCGAATGTCTTGACGAACCCAATGGGTTCCTGCATGCGAAGCGGAACCAGCGACTCCGGGGCGTCGCCGAGCGCTTGATCGAGCCGAACAAGCGGATCGTTGATGTCGTGACCGCCGATCAATGCACCGGCGTCGCGCACCAAACCGACCAAGTTCTTCGCAGCATCGTGCGCGCTTGCGAATCCGTCGCTCTCCGCCGGCTGATCGAACAGCGACGCCGTTGACATAGACATGGGCGCACACGCCGCCTTGCGCCCGCGCTTTCGCCCTGTGGACGCCGCACGAACCCGCGGGCCACCGACTGGCTCGCCACGGCGACGGGCATGATCGGACTCATGATCAACCTCATGATCAACCTCATGATCAACCTCATGATCGATACGCCCCGCCAGACGCGCGGCGACGCCGCCGCGCCCGAGTC